>JAMIQN010000277.1:0-16044 GCA_035914595.1 Chitinophagaceae bacterium
CATTTTCTCGACCACTGCCGCGCACAGATACTTGCCATTCTTATTGAGCAGAAAGCGAGCATTCGCATACTCGGGACGCCAGTGCTTGAAGGCTTCTATGTCCAATTCCAGACCATCCACGAGATTCACGTCCACCTTCACTTCCTGAGCCGGTCCTTCGAGCGAATCCAGCCCGAGTGATTCCAGTTCTTCCGGCAGAAAGCCACCATTGGCACGTTCTTCCGGCACAAACACGTTTGCCGATTTAATCCAGAAAGCATAGCGTGAGCTACCCTGAATCATACCCTGATTGACCAGCTTTCTGAACGGTTCATCGAAGCCAATGAGGCCGAGGTCTGCCAGCACTTTGGTCCACATTCGGGCATAGAGCAGATGGCCCACGGCATGTTCTGACCCGCCTACATACACGTCCACCTGCTGCCAGTAATCGGTGGCTTCTCGGTCTGCAAAAGCGTCTTCATTGTGCGGGTCCATGTAGCGCAGGAAATACCAGGAAGAGCCTGCATAACCGGGCATGGTGTTCGTCTCTCGCAGGCCAGCCTGCGTCTGTACCCAGTCGGTGATATTGGCCAATGGCCCCTGCCCTTCCGGCCCGGGTCGGTAGCTCTCCACATGCGGCAATTCCAAAGGCAGGAAGGCCGCTGCATCGCTCCCTTTCACACCACCTTCATGCAGTAACGAAGCCACGGGCACCTCATGCAGGCAGTACGCGATGTCATTCTGATACACGATGGGGAAAGGTTCACCCCAATAGCGCTGACGCGAAAAGCCGGCATCCCGCAGTTTGTATTGGGTGCGCCGCTCTCCGATGCCTGCGTCTTCCATCGCACGAATAGCAGCTTCCATCGCCTTGGGAATAGGCAGCCCGGACAGAAAATCGGAACCTTCAATATTCCCCTCTTTTGTGCTGTATGCCTCATCGCCTGTGTATCGCTCTCCAAACACATTGGTGATTGGAATCTGAAAATGCCGGGCAAAGGCATGGTCGCGATCGTCACCGGAAGGAACCGCCATAATTGCGCCCGTTCCATAGCCTGCCAGCACATACTCGGCGATGTAAATCGGTACGAGTTTCTGACTAAAAGGATGAATAGCCCAGGAGCCAGTGAAGGCGCCGGTCACCTTCTTGGTTTCGGCCATCCGCTCGCGCTCAGAGCGGCGTTGGGTGTACAGTTGATAGGCCGCAATCTCTTCCTGTTGTTCCGGTGTTGTGAGCAACTCTACAAGTTCATGTTCGGGTGCCAGCACCAGGAAGTCCACACCGAAAATGGTGTCCGGGCGGGTGGTGAATACGCTTATCTGTGCAGCCTTATCCTTCACTTCAAAACGAAGCTGTGCTCCGCTGCTCTTGCCAATCCAATTGCGCTGCATGTCCTTCATCGCATCGGTCCAATCCAGCCCGTCCAGCCCTTGCAGCAGGCGCTCGGCATATTCGGTAATGCGAAGCATCCATTGCCTCATCTTCTGGCGTACACAGGGATGCCCGCCCCGCTCTGAGAAACCATTGATGACTTCATCATTGGCCAGCACGGTTCCTAAGGCTTCGCACCACCACACCTCTGCCCAGTCCAGATAGGCAAGGCGATATTTCATCAGCGTAGCTCGGCGCTCGGCCGCACCGAACTGATGCCATTCTTCCTTTGAAAATTTCAATTGTTCATCGCCGGGCATCGGGTGGCCTTCATTGCCATGCTTTTCAAACCATGCAATGAGGTCGGCAATGGGCCTTGCACTCTGGGCGCTGCGGTCAAACCAGGACTCAAAAAGCTGCACGAAAATCCACTGCGTCCACTTGTAATATTTGGGGTCGCAGGTGCGGAAGGAGCGGCTCCAATCGTAAGAAAAACCAATCTTCTCCAATTGTTCGCAATAGCGTTGGATGTTGCGCTCTGTCGTCACCGAAGGATGCTGGCCCGTCTCGATGGCATACTGTTCTGCGGGCAGACCAAAGGCATCGAAGCCCATCGGATGAAGGACGTTGTAGCCGCGCATGCGCTTGAAGCGTGCGTAGATATCCGAAGCGATATAGCCTAAAGGATGGCCCACATGCAGCCCGGCCCCACTCGGATAAGGGAACATATCCAGCACATAAAGCTTGGGGTTCGTCTTATCGTTTGTCGTCTTGTAGATGGCATTTTCCTTCCACCAATTACGCCATCTGTTTTCTATCTCCGAGAAATTGTAGTCCATAAGAAAACGGGGTTGCCTGCAACCGGATTTTTCAGCGGGCGCAAAGGTAGGCAAGCTGCCAAGGCCCTTCCGGCCATGTCCAGGGCTCTGCAACTGATATCGGTACACCATTCTAAAAATGCCTGTAGCCGAACTTGTGGCGGAATAGAAACTTCCTTTTCAACTATGCTTTCCTATTGGGAGCGCGAATCGTTCTGCTCCTACGACCACATCATTGTCGGTGCGGGAATCGTCGGCATTTCCACCGCCATTGAATTGCAGACGGCCTATCCGCAAGCACGGGTGCTGGTGCTGGAACGGGGCCTGCTTCCCACGGGCGCCAGCACGCGCAATGCCGGTTTTGCCTGCATGGGCAGCGTCACCGAGTTGCTGGCCGACCTGAAGAATAGTACTGAAGAGGAAGTCGCCACCCTGTTCCTTCAGCGGCGCTACGGGCTGGCCCTCCTGCGGCAGCGTGTCAGCGATGCGGCCATCGGCTACGGCCAGGACGGAGGATATGAATTGATAAGCCCGGAAGATGTCGCGGCTTTGGATCAGATGGCCTACTTAAACCGGCTGCTGCGGCCCTATATCCACACCGATGCGTTTCGTCTGGCCAATGACCGGCTCGAAGAATTTGGATTTGCACGCAGCAAAGTCGCAGCACTGATTGAAAACACCTGCGAAGCCGGCATCAACACGGGCCGGGCTATGCGCAGCCTGCATCGGATAGCCGTTGGGCTGGGCATAGAAATCATGACGGGCGCCGAGCTAAAAAGCTTTGAAGAATCAAGTCATGAGGTACAGCTAAGGGTTGCAGATCCCTTTCGGAAAGAAGACTTACTGCTCCGCGCGGCAACGCTAAGCATTTGCACCAATGCCTTCAGCAAAGCCCTGCTGCCGGATGCAGATTTACGACCGGGGCGCGGGCAGGTGCTGGTGACGAAACCCGTTCCCAACCTGCGTTTCAAAGGCATCTTTCATTTTGACTCAGGCTACTACTACTTCCGGGAAATTGACGGACGGGTGCTCATCGGCGGCGGACGCAATCTCGATTTTGAAGCCGAAGCCACCACAGATATGGAGCTCACCCCGCTCATTCAGGAAGATCTGGAAAGCCGACTGCGCGAGGTAATTCTGCCCGGTCAACCTTTCGAGGTGGACCTGCGATGGGCCGGCATCATGGCTTTCGGAAAAACAAAACAGCCCATCGTGAAAGCCGTTTCAAATCGCGTTTTTGCAGCGATGCGTATGGGAGGGATGGGCGTAGCGCTGGGCAGTCAGGCCGCCCGAGACCTGGCCGCACTCATCATGCAACGAAATTGAAACAGTCGGGAAAGGATTTCCACGAAATCAATCCTGATACAACAGGGGCAGAATATCCCCTACCGGAAGGCCCATCACGTTGTAGTAGTCACCCACAATTTTTTCAATACCCACAATGCCGATATACTCTTGAATGGCGTAGGCTCCGGCTTTATCCAGCGGATGATAGTGATCCACATAAAATGAAATCTGCTCGTAACTCAGGTGGCGGAAGAAGACTTCAGTGGTGGTAGAAAAAGCATGTTCCTTCCCGTCGCGCAGCAAACAAACGCCTGTAATCACGCGGTGCATATTTCCCGAAAGGCGCGTCAGCATGGCTTTGGCTTCATAATCGCTGAGCGGCTTTCCCAGCAGTTCTCCACTGAGCAACACGACGGTGTCTGCTGCCAGAATATTTCGATTCGGGTGGAGCGCGGCTACTGCGGCAGCCTTCTTCTTTGCAAGAAACTCCGGTAAATGTTCTGCGCTCATTCCCGCCGGGCAGGTCTCATCCACATCCGGGCTGATTACCTCAAAAGCAACGTGGGCCTGCTCCAGAAGCTGGCGGCGGCGGGGTGAACTGGATGCGAGGATGAGTGATTCCATGTTTACGAAGTCAGGATGCCCAATGAAAGGATGCCAAAAACCATGATCTCTTTCAGGCGTGTGCTGACCAGATGATAATGCGCTTCGTCGGAACGCCTGGGAAGACGCCAGCACCAGATGCCTAAGGGCACCACCACCGTGCCGAGGATGAAATAGAGTGGTACGTGCAGCCAGGGGCGCTCAAGCTGCAAGGCCATCCACACCACAGCCACAGAAAGTACAATAATTGCGAACGCACCCAGCACCTGCACAAAGCGGGAGCTTGCCAGCAGGCCCCATCGTATGGGCATCGTCACGCAGCCTTCTGCATCGTCGCCCTTAAAATCTTCCATGTCCTTGACGATTTCTCGCATCCAGGTAAGCATGAAGGCGAAGAAGGCCAGGGTTGCCAGTGCGGTCATCGGGCTGAGGCGAAAACGGTGCATCACCCACAGCGTGCGGCTGGCCCCATGCAGCGCCGGCTCGTAAATGATGAAGGCCACGATGGTCAGCGCAGTCATCAGCGAAACGACGACATTGCCAATCATGAACTGTCGCTTCCAGTGCGTGGAATACCGCCAGAGCAGCGCGGTGCACAGCAACTGGAGCAGGAGCCATTCCGGGTGGCCGGCGGGGATCGCAAGCAGGCCAGCCAGCGCCACAGCGGCAATGTTCAACACCGAATGCACGATGATGGCCAGCTTGCGCGGGATGTCGCGCTCCAAAATCACTTTGTCCGGCTTGTTGATCGCATCAATTCGGATGTCGAAATAGTCGTTGATGATGTAGCCGCCCGCCGCGATGAATAGAGTAGAAAGGCAGAGCAACAATGCCGGTCCGAGAGTCAGTACCTGCAGGCCGGGAACGGGGCGTACTAAGCACCACCAGGCCACCATCTGGGTCAGTGCTATGATGAGCAAATTGGGCCAGCGCATGAGGCGTAGCCAGGCCTTCCACTTCACGTACGCTATAATTGATTGAGCAAAATATTATGCAGGACGAGCCCAGCGGTCAGGAGCTTCGCGCCACTGAGCCAGGGCTTCCTTTTCATCCTCCCGAATGATCTGTTGTTCGAGTGCCACTTCCATCAATGCGGCATAGTCGGAGATGGTGTGTAGTGGAATACCGGCCTGCTCGAAAGCCGCTGCTGCCGCAGGGAAAGAATAGGTGAACAGGGCGCACATGCCAATCACTTCCCCACCCGCCGCGCGTATGGCTTCCGCTGCCTGCAGGCTGCTTTTGCCGGTGCTCACCAGATCTTCAATGACGACTACTTTTTGTCCTGCCTGCAACTCTCCTTCAATCTGGTTGCCCATGCCGTGCTCCTTGGGTTTGGAGCGCACATACACAAAGGGGAGTTTCAACAGGTCCGCCGTCATCACACCATGCGGAATACCTGCTGTGGCCACACCGGCAATGACCTCTGCCTCGGGAAAATGATGCAGCACCATGTTGGCCAGTTCGCTCTTCACGAAATCACGCAGATAGGGGTGCGAAAGCACTTTTCGATTGTCGCAATACAAAGGTGAAAGCCAGCCGGAAGCCCATTGGAAAGGCTGCTTCGTGTTTATCCGCAGCGCTTTAATTTGCAAGAGACGTGCGGCAAATTCCTGAGACGTTTTCATTGAGCCGCCAAACCTACGGCAAAGCCTGCGGCCTGCCTAAAACCCGCGCCCATCATGCTTTTCAGCCAAACGATATACTGTTTTGATAAGCCTCTTATCCTGACCAACAGCGGCAATTCCATTCGGGCTGCACAGCCGGCTGCTGCTGGCTATCTCCGACTCACCGGAGCCTTTGAAAGAAACTTTCGCTTAGCCTTCGATCATCTCTCGCGCCCCCGCACAACAGGCGCCATCATTGAAGATCTTTCTTCCGATGCACTGACCAAAGCACTCCATCAGTTTTGCGAGCCTGTAGATGCCGCAGGAGGCGTAGTTCGTAATGAAAAGGAAGAAGTGCTGATGATCTATCGGCGCGGCCGCTGGGACCTTCCCAAAGGGAAACGCGATGACGGAGAAGATTTGCTGGCCTGCGCCCTGCGCGAAGTGGAAGAGGAGACAGGCCTTTCAAATCTAGGGGCCGGCGAAAAGATTTGTGAGACCTACCATATTTATGCCCAACAGGGGCAGCGCCTGGTGAAAACAACCACCTGGTTTGAGATGACGGGCTCGTCCCAAGCTGTCCTACTGCCGCAGGCCGAAGAAAACATCCAGGAAGCACGTTGGATTCAGGCTCCGGAGCTTGGCCCGATTGCATTCAAAAGCTATCGTGCCATTCGGGAAGTACTGCATCAGGCAGGCCTGAACTGGTAATGAGAACCGGCGGCCCGGGTCAAGGGTACTTGCGGCTACCTTTGCCGCCATGCAAATTTTAGACGGCGCGGCAGTGTCTGCCCACATTCTGGAAGGCATCAAAGCGGAGACCGCAGGCATCGTGGCGGCAGGAAATCGTGCTCCGCATCTGGCGGCAATTCTGGTGGGTGAAAACCCTGCATCGCAGGTGTATGTAGGCTCCAAGGTGCGTACCTGCGAGAGCCTTGGTTTTGGCTCTACCCTGCTGCGTCTGCCGGCAGAAATCAGCGAAGCAAAATTGCTCGATGAAGTGCAACGCCTAAATGCAGATCCTACGGTGGATGGCATTCTCGTGCAGCTTCCTTTACCGAATCATATCTCAGAAGCGGCCGTCATCAATGCCATTGACCCGCGCAAAGACGTGGATGGTTTTCATCCGATGTCGCAGGGAAAAATGCTGCTGGGTGAAGACGGCTTTTTGCCAGCTACACCCTACGGAATCCTGTTGCTGTTGGAGCACTACGGCATTCGCCCGGGGGGTATGCATGCGGTGGTGATTGGCCGCAGCCATATCGTGGGCACACCGATGAGTGTGTTGCTGAGTCGCAATTCGCCTACCGGCAATGCAACCGTGAGCCTCGCACATAGCCGAACTCGTGACCTGAAAAGCCTTTGCCGCAGTGCAGACCTGATTGTAGCAGCCATTGGCAAGCCGCGCTTTCTGACAGCCGACATGGTGAAGGAAGGTGCTATCGTGGTGGATGTGGGCATCAATCGCATCGCCGATGCAAGCCGCAAGAGTGGCAGCCGCCTGGTAGGCGATGTGGACTTTGATGCTGTAGCCCCTAAGTGCTCCTGGATTACGCCCGTCCCCAAAGGGGTTGGCCCGATGACCATCTGCGCGCTGATGAAGAATACGCTTCGCGCCCTGCAACAAAATCTTCTGACCGCAACCTTGAAAACACAAGGTGCCTGATGCTACAGGTAAGCGTTCATTTTTGAAAATTCTTTCCCTACTTCCGTGGACATTGATTCGTTCCGCTATCCGGTAATGGAGCATTTCTACACGCTGCAGGGCGAAGGCCTCTACAGCGGTCAGGCGGCCTATTTCATCCGGCTGGCTGGCTGCGATGTGGGCTGCGTTTGGTGCGATGTGAAGGAAAGCTGGGATGCAGATGTGCATCCAAGTCTAAGTGTGGGAGAGCTAAAAGCAGCCGTGCTGCAGCATCCGGCAAAAATTGTGGTGATCACCGGTGGCGAACCTGCGATGCATGACCTTGGCCCCCTCACCACCGCACTGAAAGCAGCCGGCCTTCGCACGCATATTGAAACCTCCGGCAGCTCGCCGCTCAGCGGCAGCCTTGATTTTGTGACCCTTTCACCAAAGAAATTCAAAGCTCCCTTAGCAGAATGCCTCTCACAGGCGAATGAATTGAAAGTGGTCATTTTTCATAAAAGTGATTTTGAATTTGCAGAGCAATATTCTGCTCTGGTGCGTCCGGGATGCGCGCTGTTGCTGCAGCCGGAATGGAGCAAACGCGACCTCATGGTGCCGCTGATTGTAGATTATATTGGCCGCCATCCGCAGTGGAGATTATCGCTGCAAACCCATAAATACATCGGCGTACCCTGAGGCAATGCTGCGGAACGGATGCCTTCATTACCACTCTTTCTCAACTTCCTTTTCTTCACAGCCAACCCGACTTTTCCAAGCTCTATGACCTGGCTCCAATCCGTCATCATCGCCATTGTAGAAGGCCTTACTGAATTCCTTCCCATCTCTTCGACCGGTCACATGATCATCACCTCCGCCGTGATGGGTATTGCGCACGATGAGTTTGTGAAGCTCTATGAAGTCTGCATCCAGCTTGGGGCTATCCTAAGTGTGGTGGCGCTCTACTGGCGGAAATTCTTTGACTTTACGCGGCTGCAGTTTTACATCAAACTGGTGGTGGCATTTATTCCTTCTGCCATTTTCGGCGTTCTTTTTTCGGATAAGATTGATGCCTTACTGGAAAGCCCTCTGACCGTCGCCTGGGCTTTCATTATTGGCGGCATTGTGCTTCTGTTTATTGACCGTGTTTTTTACAGCCGGAAAGTGGACAACATGGAACAGGTGAGCTACAAACATGCATTTTTCATCGGCTGCTTTCAGGTGATCGCAATGATTCCCGGTGTGTCGCGCAGCGCAGCAACCATCATTGGTGGCATGCAGCAAAAGCTGACCCGCAAGCTTGCTGCTGAATTTTCTTTCTTCCTTGCAGTACCAACAATGTTGGCTGCAACGGTCAAGAAGCTGTGGGATTTTCATGAAGCCGGCTTTCAGTTTCAGCCGGGCCAATTGCCGATGCTGCTCGTGGGGAATGTGGTTGCATTTGTAGTGGCATTGCTGGCTATTCGCAGCTTTATTCAATATCTGCAGCGTCACGATTTCCGCATCTTCGGCGCTTATCGAATCCTTGCCGGCGCGGTCATTCTGATTCTGATTCGGATGGGGATGATTCGATAGTTCCTTCGCCTTAGTTATATCGCTTTTCGTGCAGTATCTGATGGCTTTTTAAAGCAAACATTCTGCTGCAGCGACAAGTTGAAAAAGAAACAGCCGCCCAATGAAAGGCGGCTGTTTTGTAGTTGTGTGAAACGACGATTAAGGGAAGATGCCCAGCTCTTCGTAGGCAACACCCACCTTGTTGATCGCAACGATGAAGGCAGCCGTACGCATGTCCGTGCCGGGGTGCGCCAACATGCTCTCGCGGATTTCGTGGAAGGAGCCGATCATCGTGTCTTCGAGGCCGGAATACACCAAGTCCACTTCATCGGGGCCGTGCAGGATGAACTGACGCTCGCGGGCCGTTACCTTCTTGCCGGTGAGGTCTTCAACAGAAGTCAGGATCTGGCTGTTCACGTTTTCGGTGAAGCGCTTATCCATCCGTCCGAAACGAACGTGGCTGAGGTTCTTCAGCCATTCGAAATAGGAAACGGTTACACCGCCTGCGTTGAGGAACATATCCGGGACGATGCGAACGCCCTTTGCGTTGAGGATTTCGTCAGCCTCGGGGGTCAGGGGGCCGTTGGCACCTTCACCAATAATCTTGGCCTGAATGCGGGCAGCATTTCCTGCATTCACCTGGTTTTCGAGTGCGGCAGGAATCAGTATGTCGCAAGGCATTTCCAAAACTTCTCCGCTGTTTGCAATGTCCTTCGCACCGGCGAAACCGAGGATAGAACCGCTGTTCTTGCGGTGTTCCAGAAGCTTGACAACGTCAATGCCTTTCTCGCTGTAAACGCCGCCTTCATACTCGGCGATACCAACGATGATAGCGCCTGCTTCAAAGAAGAACTTGGCCGCATTGAAGCCTACGTTGCCAAGGCCCTGCACGATCACGCGCTTGCCTTCAATCCCTAGAGGCAGGCCCACGCGATCCATTTCTTCCTTCACGCTGCACAGCTCGCGGATGCCGTAGAAAACGCCAAGTCCGGTAGCCTCTGTGCGGCCACGAACGCCGCCTTGCGAAACGGGCTTACCGGTTACGCAGCCCATGGCATTCACATCGCCGGGGTGGAGGGAAGCATAGGTATCGGCAATCCAGCTCATTTCGCGGGCACCTGTACCATAGTCGGGAGCAGGCACATCAATACCGGCACCGATGAAATTCTTCTTCACCAGCTCGCTGGTATAGCGGCGGGTGATCTTCTCCAGTTCGTAAACAGAATAGTTCCGGGGGTTGATGCGGATGCCGCCCTTGGCGCCACCGAATGGCACATTCACCAGCGCACACTTGTAGGTCATCAGTGATGCCAGCGCCATCACTTCGTCCTGGTTTACGTCCATGCTGTAGCGGATGCCGCCCTTGCAGGGAAGTTTGTGGTGTGAGTGCTGTACGCGGTAGGCTTCGATAACCTCCACTTTGTCTCCGATGCGCACCGGGAACTTGATTTGATAAACGGAGTTGCAAGCCTTGATTTGCTCAAGGATGCCCTTTTCGAAACGCGTAAACTGAGACGCCTTGTCGAAGTTTCGTTCTACCCCATGAAAGAAGGAGTAGTGCGGCTGGCCCGCGGTGCTTTGCTTGGCCGCTGTAGCTGTGTCTGCCATTTTTTTATTGATGAAAAAGGGTGTTTAAGATGCGGATTTGATTATGATTCTTTCGACAGAAAAAATGCGGGTTGATGGTGTAAATCAGGGCTGGTTTTCGAAGACTTTAGCTTTCTTTTCTGCCGGCCTTCCTGCCTCGGAATCCCGCTCCAGTCGCGCGATTCGGCGGTCTAAATAGACCAGAAACAGAAGAATGCCGGCAAAGATAGTTGCGAGCACCAGCACCACTACCCATATCTTATTCTGGCCATTTAGCGCGTCGGCGATACTACCTGCTTTTGCGGTGGAGGCAAGGAGCAGTGCCGTTGCAATGAGAACCAGACTTCGGGTAGGAAAATTCATGCCGTGAGTGAAAAGGATTATTGAGTTGCCTGCGCCAGCTCCAACCGATGCCGGACGCGATCTGCCCGAATGACGAGTTGGGTAATCCACAGTCCGAGCAAAATCCAGCCAATAAATGCCGGATAGAGCACGATCAACAGATGAGGGTCAGAGTCTTTGGGGTTCAGCGCCGGATTGCCCTGAGAGCCGCCCGGATGCAGGCTGTCCACCAGTCGCGGGATGACGAATATCAAGGGGAAAATCATCGCGCAGGCGAAGATGTTGTACACGGCGGCAATTCGTCCGCGCTTCTCTTCGTCCTTCATGCCGCCGCGCAAAATGAAATAGGCGAAATAAATCAGCATGAGTAGGGCTGCACAAATCTGCTTGGGGTCACCCGTCCAGGGGCCGGTGCGTCCGGTGGTGCCACTCCAGGTATAGTTGGCCCATTCCATGCCGGTTGCCATGCCGAGGCACGCAAAGAGCAAGCCTACTTTGGCAAAAGCTGCCGCCTTGAGATCCGATTCAAGAGAAAAGCTGCGCAGATGTTTAACCGAATGCCAAACCGACGCAAAAAAGAGCGTCATCATGGTAAACCACATGGGCACGTGGTAGAACAGATTCCGGATTGTCTGGAAAAGGCCACCCTGCCTTAGGTTGGGCGTCTGGATGAGGAACCCTGCAATGGTTACATACATCACCAGCACCGCTGCTAACCACTTCCACCAATGCTGCTTGAGAGACATCTGCCGCAGGAAGAAAAAAAAAATTCTGCGCGAAGGTAGGATAAGCCAATGGCATAGCAGGTGCGCTTTCTGCCGGGCTGACTTATATCAGTGCTCTGTGGCCCTATTCGTGCCAGAGGAAGGGGAACAGGATCATTCCAAGAACCACGATCAATACATCCAGCCCTAAGAGAATTCCGGCAAGCTCCCACCAGCCCGTCACCACGACCGAACTGAGCGCCTTACCCGCCAGCTTACTTAGGATCAGCAATACCGGTGTTACCAAGGGGAAACCCAGAATAGCCATCAGCGCTGCATTTTGCCCGGCCCGGGCCGCCACGGCAGAAAGAAAGGTGAAAACTACCGACAGACTCACGCAGCCCAACCCGGCAACCCCACAAAACAGGCCGGTTTTCTCCAAAGGCCAGCCCAACAACAACGCAAACAGCAGCAGGCTGATGACCGTCATCCCCAGTTGCAGCACAACGCTATAGAGCATCTTGGCCAACAGAAAAGTGGTGGGGCGCACCAGCGTATAGTAATACCGAAAGCGCTGAGGAGGCTCTTGCAGGAAGGAGCGTGCTACCGAATTGATGACGACGAAAAGTTGCGTGAGCCAGAACAAAACATTCCAGACGCCAGCCTCGGGTTGCCCGGCCATCAGATACACGGCAAACACGGTGCTACCTATGTAAAGGATGACGCCATACAGCGTATGCTTTTGCCTCCATTCCTGGATCAGGTCCTTGCGGATAAGAGTTAGAAAAGCAGACGACATGGCGGCGAAGGTAAAGGCCGGAAGCCTCGTCGTTGACGCAATGATGCAGCCAAAATGGGAGCACAGCATCGCCTGAAAACGGCGGCAGAGTCATGCGGGCCAAAGAACTTCGCATGGCTCAGAAAAATATCCTAATGGTAATTGGGATGGGCGAGGGACACTTCTATATTTGCACTCCCGAAAGCGGGCGCCCGGGCATCCGGACGGGTAGTAAAAACAGGCGGAAGTAGCTCAGTTGGTAGAGCACGACCTTGCCAAGGTCGGGGTCGCGGGTTCGAGTCTCGTCTTCCGCTCGAAAGAGTCCAGATTCATTCAGAGTCTGGATTTTTTGTTTTTAGAAGGTTTGGTAAATGCAGGCGCTCGCTTGACTTTTGCTAACCCCACGCCAAGCCCTGGTGGTGGAACTGGTAGACACGCAGGACTTAAAATCCTGTGGGCAGCAATGCCCGTACGGGTTCGATTCCCGTCTGGGGCACACAAGGCCCGGCCGCTGCGCCGGGCTTTTTCTTTTCCTCTCTTCAGACTCTTTTTCGCTCCATTTTCCTTCAATAGCTTCTTTGATTGGGCCGGAAATTTCTCTAAGAGAATTGTTCAAAAAAGAAGCGTCCGATTCCCAGAATCAAAAAATCCCGTTCTTTTGCGCCCGTCGAAAAACGACGTACTCAACGCAAAAATTATCAACCCCTCTTACTGAGGAGCTACTAAAATGAAAAAAACCTTCCTGCTTCCGGTAATGGCTGCACCTGTTGTGGCCTTGCGTGCCGGCGCTGGTTTTTTTGTCGAACCCATTACAGGTGCGGCTTTTTTCCACATCCCCTGCCAGAATCCGCTGCGACGTTGATACCGGTGTAACACCGGCAAATTCCGCGCGCTAAGCGTCAGCAATTTTTTTCACTGCTGACTCTTCGCCATCATCTGCCTATCCTCCGGATACGGCTCCACTCTATTCTTTACTGCATTTCCAAGCTCTGGAAATTTCATGAACCACACCTTTCGGGTGATGGTAGCGGATAGCTGCCATAGCCCATTTGCTGAAATCATTTGCGAAGAAATGGCCGCGTCTGCGAAGGCTCGTGGAACCGGCATTGCCCGCCGCACACCCGATTACATCCGGTGCAAAATGGAAGAAGGCAAGGCTGTCATTGCCCTCAGCGCTCAGGGCGAATGGGCCGGATTCTGCTATATCGAAACCTGGAGTCACGATGAGTATGTAGCCAACTCGGGCCTCATCGTCAATCCCAAATTCCGTAAGTCAGGCCTGGCACGCAGCATTAAACAGATGGCCTTCCGCCTCAGCCGCAGTCGCTATCCGAATGCGAAAATCTTTGGCCTGACCACCGGCCTGGCTGTGATGAAAATCAACTCAGAGCTCGGCTATCAGCCCGTCACCTATTCTGAATTGACGCAGGATGATGCATTCTGGGAAGGCTGCAAGAGCTGTGTAAACTACCCTACGCTACTGAGCAAGGAGCGCAAGAATTGTCTCTGCACTGCCATGCTTTTTGACCCCGCCCTACATCCCGAAACCAACAAACTGCAACCGGGGGGAAAGGTGCGCTACCTGCTCACCAAACGCCTGCGCCTGTTGACGCACGCGTGGCGCACGAAGCAATCTCCCCTTCAACCCATCACCCTTCAATCCTCCGATTTCTGATGAAGAAAAAAGTAGTGCTTGCCTTTAGTGGCGGGCTGGACACTACCTACTGTGCCGTGTTTCTGCGCGAGCAGATGGGCATGGAGGTGCATGCCGTCACCGTACAGACAGGTGGCTTTAGCGATGAAGAATTAGCCGCGATGAAACAACGCGCTCACGAGCTGCAGGTAGCTTCTTTTCAGGTGCTCAACGTCACGAAAGAATATTACGATAGCTGCATCCGCTATCTGATTTTCGGAAACGTTCTGAAGAATGCCGTGTATCCTCTTAGCGTCAGTGCGGAAAGAATGGTGCAAGCACTGAGTATTGCACGCTTTGCAAAATCCATCGGTGCAGAGGCCGTCGCGCATGGCTCTACGGGGGCTGGCAATGACCAGGTGCGTTTCGATATGGTGTTTCAAAGCCTGTTGCCGGGCGTAGAGATCATCACCCCCATTCGCGACCAGCGCCTTAGTCGCGAAGCAGAGATAGCATGGCTGCAAAGGCAAGGCGTGCACATGGATTTTAGCAAGGCTCAATACAGCATCAACAAAGGACTTTGGGGTACCTCAGTCGGTGGGAAGGAAACGCTGACCAGCCATCAATACCTGCCCGAAGATGCCTGGCCCACGCCTGTTTCAGCCACTGAAGTCCGCGAGCTTTCCCTCCATTTTGATCAAGGTGAACTCCGCGCCATTGACGGTGTGGAAGGCGATCCCGTAGCACTCATTCAGCAGTTGCAGGCAACAGCGCAGTGCTATGGCATTGGCCGCGACATCCACGTGGGCGACACGATTATCGGCATTAAAGGCAGAGTCGGTTTTGAAGCAGCCGCGGCACTCATCATCATCAAAGCACACCACTTGCTAGAGAAGCATACGCTGAGCAAATGGCAACTGTATTGGAAGGAGCAGCTCGCCTCGTGGTATGGCAACTGGCTGCATGAAGGTCAGTTCCTCGACCCCACCATGCGCAACATCGAACGCTTTCTGGAAGACACACAACGCACGGTCACAGGCACCGTCTTCGTGCGGCTGCAGCCTCTGCATTTCACGCTGATGGGCATCGAATCACCACACGACCTGATGAGCAATCGCTTCGGTGCCTATGGCGAAATGAACAGATCCTGGGATGGTAATGATGTGCGTGGCTTCGCAAAAATTTTTGGAAATGGTGTGGCCATCTACCACGCGGTCAACGCGGATGGTACACTAGAAAATCAAACCGCCGATGCAGCACAATAAAACGATACGGGCAGGCATAATTGGTGCCGCAGGCTATGTAGGTGGCGAGCTGATTCGCCTCCTACTGCAGCATCCCGACGTGACTCTGGCCTTTGCACAAAGCACAAGCAGCGCGGGCAAGCTGCTCCACGAAATTCATCCCGACCTCCTCGGTGAAAGCGGGCTCTCATTCATTGCAGAAGTGCAGCCTGACTGCGACGTGCTGTTTCTCTGTGCGGGCCATGGCGCTGCAAGAACATTTCTTGAAACGCACGACCTGCCCGGGCATATCCGCATCATAGACCTGTCGCAGGATTTTCGCCTTCGTGCAAAAAGCATACTAAAGGACCGTCATTTCGTATATGGCCTTCCGGAGCTGAACAGCGCCGCCATCCGGCAGGCTCAGCACATTGCCAACCCGGGTTGCTTTGCCACGGCACTCACCCTCGGCCTGCTTCCGCTCGCCGCTTCCAAACAGTTGGGAGAAGTATTCAGCACGGGCATTACCGGAAGCACGGGCGCTGGTCAGTCGCTCTCAGCAAGCAGTCATTTCAGTTGGCGCACGAACAATATCCAGCCCTACAAAACGCTGCAACACCAGCACCTCGCAGAGGTTCATGAAAGCCTGCGGAGCTATGGCCAGGAGCCGCAAGCAAGTGTGCATTTCGTGCCTTGGCGTGGCGATTTTGCCAGAGGCATTTTCGTCAGCTCTGTCGTCACCTGCTCACTTGACCTCGACCGTTGCTTTGAATTGTACGAAGCATTTTATGCGGACGCAGTATTCACGCACGTCAGCCAAACACCAATTGATTTAAAGCGAGTGGTGAACACCAACAAATGCCTGGTGCATTTGGAAAAGTCGGGCGACAAGCTGGCCATTCATTCTGCCATTGACAACCTGCTGAAAGGCGCGGC
>JAMIQN010000278.1:0-10551 GCA_035914595.1 Chitinophagaceae bacterium
GCGGGGAAAAACAAGCCCTGCGGTCCGGATAAGTCTAAATCGAACTGCTGCGACAATGGCCTGTGCAATCCCTTCCGGCCCTGCACCTGCTGTGCATTCATGGTAGGGAAAGGCGTAGCTCTGGAAGTCGTACCACCCATTGCGGACGGGATGCATTACCTGCCACCTGCTGACATGGGCCTGCTCGCCCAATTTGTTGGTTCCTGCTTCCACCCTCCGGAAGCCTGTCTTCCTGCCTAAGGCAGATGTGACGAAGACATCCTTTCAATAACCAACAAACACAACCAAACATGAAGAATCTCATGCTGGCAGCCGCTGCTGCCTTGATGCTCACCTTTTCTTTCACGGCAAATGCAGCCACCGGTGGCGACTGCTGCACCAAAGCCACGGCGGCCTGCTGCCAAAGCCAGGAGCCTTGCTGCGACCGCGATGCAGATTGCTGTGCGCCTGACGCAGCCTGCTGTGTGGAAGGTGCAGCCTGCTGCGCAAAGGATGCAGCCACTGCCAAAGCTTCTGCGAACAACTGCTGTACTTCCGGCAATGATTGCTGCGAAGAGCAGGCAGACTGCTGCGACGATGGCTCCGCCTGCTGCGACAATGCGGCTGCAGCCTAAGCAACATCCATCCATTCTGTGCGATGCACCCTTTTAAAAAGGCCTTGCAACCACAGTGATGGTCTGGCCCCGGGCGGCTGTCTCTTTGATAGAGGCAGCCGCTCTCTTTTTAAAAAAAGAAAGAAGCGATTTGAGGGTGGATGGAAATGGCTGCATTCATTGCCTAAAGGCCTAAATCCGTCAGAGGCCTGACAGCGGACCTATCTTCGTAAACATGCCTGAAAGCCACAAAGAAGCAGCCTTTAAAGCCCGCTACGACAAGCTGAATACCGCACAAAAAGAAGCGGTGGACACCATCTACGGCCCCGTCATGGTCATTGCCGGGCCGGGCACGGGAAAGACCGAAGTGTTGTCCATGCGTATTGCGCGCTTGCTGCAAAGCGATGCCCAGGTGCAGCCTCAGGAAATTCTTTGTCTTACATACACTGACGAGGCTACCAATGCCATGCGCCGCCGACTGGTGCAGATCATCGGGCCGGAGGGCAATAAGGTTCAGGTAAACACCTTTCACGGCTTTTGCAATGGCATCATTCAGGCGCAGCCGGACTATTTCAGTACGCTGGATTTGGAACCCATTTCAGACCTGGACCGGCTGGAGCTGATGCGCAGCCTCATTGACGAACTGCCTGAAGGCCACGCTTTTCGCAAGCTCTCCGGCGATATTTATGCCGATGTCAAATACCTCAGCAGGCTTTTCGCTTTTATGAAGGAAGAGGACTGGACACCGACCGAAATTTCCGATGCTGTTGACCGTTACATCACGAGCCTTCCTGAAAATCCTGAATTCCAGTACCAGCGAAACACCAAGACCGCCAAGAAGGGCGACCCTAAGCAGAACGAGATTAACGCGGTGACCCGCCAGATGGAGAAGACGCGTGCCGCAGCGCTGCTCTTCGATGACTACATCGCCCGTATGCAGAAGGGTGGCTTTTACGATTTCAGCGACATGATTCGCTGGGTACTGCAGGCTTTGAAAGAGCAACCGGCCCTGCTCGAAATGTATCAGGAGCGTTTTCAGTTCATCCTTGTGGATGAATTTCAAGACACCAACGGCAGCCAGAGCGAGCTGCTTTACACACTGACGCAGTATTGGCAAGACCCCAACCTCTTCGTTGTGGGTGACGATGATCAGAGCATTTACGAGTTTCAGGGGGCGCGGCTTCGCAACATCCTCGACTTCTACAGCCGCTACGAAGAAGCCGGCGTCCGGCTGATTGTGCTGAAAGAAAACTACCGCTCCACCCAGGCCATACTGGACCGGGCTGCGGCCACCATCGCTCGAAATCAGCAGCGCCTTGTCAACCAGCTCACCAAGCTGCATCTGGACAAACACATCGTCTCACGCAATGACCGCTTTAAGGGCAAAAAAGCCCCCACACCCATCGTGCGTCAGTACACGACCGAACAGGAAGAAGCCAGCGACATCGTTCTCCAGATTGAAGCTTTGAAAAATAGTGGTGTGCCTCTGCACGAGGTGGCCGTCATTTATGCGCAGCATAAGCAGTCCGACCGCATGATTGCACTGATGGAGCGCAAGGGCATTCCCTTTACCGTGAAGCGTGCGCAAAGCGTGCTGGACCTGCCGTTGATTGAGTCTGTCATCGCTATCCTTCGCTACCTCCATCTGGAGCGTAAAGAACCTTGCTCTGCAGAATATCTGCTGTTTGAAATCCTGCATTCGCCCTGGATGGAGATAGACCCTACTGACCTGGCTCAAATCGCACTCTACCTCGCGGCCCTGCCCCGCAAACAGCGCACACAATGGCGCTTTTTGCTCAATAATCCCCTGTTGCTGGAGCCTTCAGATACATCGGATGAAACGCTCGTCACGCCTGAAAAGCTGCACCTCAAAACGGCACCGGCTATCCTTCGTGCAGCAGCCTGTCTGGAGCAATGGCTGCAACAAATCAATCTGCTGCCTCTGCCGCTTCTGCTGGAGAAAATCATTTATGAATCGGGCCTGATAGACTTCCTCTCAAAGCGCAAAGAATTTATCTGGGAACTGCAGGCGCTGCATAGCTTTTTCAACTTCGTCGGCAGCACCAATATTGGCGGTAAGGAGGCTCTCGGCGACCTGCTGGACACGTTAGACAAGATGAAGGCCGAGAAGATTCCGTTGGTGATGGAAAAGCTTATTCAGCAGGACAACGGCGTACGTTTTACGACGGCGCATGGCGCGAAAGGGGCCGAGTTTGAACACGTCTTTCTAATCGGCTGCAATTCGAAGTTTTGGGAGAAGAAGGTCGGCAATAACAAAGACGCTAAACTGCCACCCGAGATAACGGCTGCCGTGGAAAGCGAGAAAGAGTCTTCGGCCAAGGAGGAAGTGGCCCGCCGGCTGTTTTATGTAGCCCTCACTCGCGCCAAGCAGTTCCTGCACGTCTCCTTCAACGAAACGACGCCCGAGGGGCAGAAGAGCCTTAATCCATCTTGCTTTATTGATGAAATCAGCACGCCTGAAGAGCGCCTGCGTGGCACGGCCTCGCCGGAGCAAATGGTTATGGACCTGTCGCTTTTGGTGCAGCCTGTGCCCGGTCCGAATGTGGCCATTGCCCATAAAGCCTGGGTAAGTCATGCGCTGCAAAACTTCACGATGAGCTATAGCAGCCTGTCCAAATTCCTGCGCTGCCCGATTGCTTTCTACTATGAAAATGTGCTAAAGGTGCCGGTGCTGAATGGCCCTGCTCTTGGCTTCGGTACGGCGGTGCATTATGCCCTCGAGCATTTTTTCAAGGACATGCTTAGTAACGGAAGCGTCTTTCCACCTGTAGAAGAGCTGATTCGCTATTTCGAGAAGAAGATGTTTGCACAGCGCGATGAGATGCTACCCGATGATTTTGACCGCCGGATGGAGCAGGGCAGGAAGGTGCTTGCCGAGTACTATGAAGCCAAGAAGGATACCTGGGATACGAATGTGATTATCGAGCACATGGTACCGCGTTTTCAGTTGGATGGTGTGCCCGTCACCGGCAAGCTGGACAAGCTGGAGTTAAATGGCAACATCTGCTGCGTGGTGGACTACAAGACCGGCAATCCGGACAGTAATTACGCCACTAATAATCTGAAACCGCCCAGCGAAAACAATCCCGAGGGTGGAGACTACTGGCGCCAGATGGTCTTTTACAAAATGCTCATTGAGCGTGCACCGGATGCCCGCTGGCAGATGGAGGAAGGCCGTTTTGAATATGTAGAGCGCAGCCGTTTTACCGGCGACTGGAAATCGGTGATTATGCCCGTGTTTGAATGGGACGAAACCCTTGTAAGGCAGCAGATTCGGATGGCCTACACCAACATCATGAACCACGACTTCAAGCCGGGTTGCGGCAAAGAAGACTGCCACTGGTGCAATTTCGCGAAGCGGTATGAGCTCATCCGGCCGGAAGAAACGGAGGATGTGGAAAAGCCCTGAATTGTACGGCCCTCTGTAGCAGCTTTTGGCTACTGACAGGCATTGTCGACCGCCATTCGCCCCGGCCTGAAAAGGCCCTGCCCCTATCTTTGGCTCCCTTCAATTTTGGCCTCCTATGCGCTTCATCGTTACCTCGTCCACCCTGCTGAAAAACCTGCAGCAAGTGAGTGGCGTCATCGCTTCCAATACGGTTCTTTCTGTGTTGGAAGATTTTCTGTTTGAGCTGAATGGCTCTACGCTCAGCCTCAGTGCTACCGACCTCGAAACGATGATGCGCGTGGAAATGGAAGTGTCCGAATCGCAGGGCAATGGCCGCATTTGCATTCATTCGAAGATTCTGCTGGAATACCTGAAAAACCTGCCCGAGCAGCCTATCACCTTCCACATCAGCGAGGAAGATCTGACGATTGAAATGTCGTCTTCGGTAGGTAAGTATCGGATTGGTGGAGAAAAAGCCGACGACTTTCCCAAAGAGCCGGAAGCGGTAGATGCCACCTCTTTCAACATGCCTTCCATCGCCTTGGTCGAAAGCATCAATAAGACACTTTTTGCGGTCAGCAACGACACGCTGCGGCCCGCTATGACCGGTGTTTTCTTCGAGCTGTCGCCGCAGGGAATCACCTTCGTTTCTACGGATGCACATCGCCTCGTTCAGTTCCGCCGCACCGACATTGCGCCGCCCCAGGCCGATGGCCTCGTGGTGCCGAAGAAGCCCTTGCAGCAACTGCGCAACAACCTACCCGCCGATGAAACCGAGGTAAGCCTTTCCTATAATGGCAATCATCTTTTTGTGAAGGCCGGCAAGCTCACCATGAGCAGCCGCCTGATTGATGCGCGCTTCCCCGACTACAAGGCCGTTATCCCGACGGATAATCCCTACCAGCTTATCATCAACCGCAACGATTTTATCAGTGCGCTGCGCCGCGTGAGTGTGTTTGCCAACAAGACCACCAGCCAAGTAGTGCTGGAGATTACGGGCAACAGCCTTCAGCTCTCCGCACAGGACCTGGACTTCTCTTACGAAGGCAAGGAAAACCTGCCCTGCGCCTACAATGGAGAGGATATGAAGATTGCTTTCAACGCACGCCTGATGGCCGAAATGGTGGCTAATATGGAAGGCGCTGATGTGCAACTGAACCTGAGCACACCTACGCGGGCCGGCATCTTCCGCCCTACCGAAACGGTGGAAGGCGAAGAAGAACTGATGCTGCTGATGCCGCTCATGGTGGGTATCTGAGTTCGTTCAACGAAGGCTTTTTGAGAAGCGGAGTGCTACGGGAGTGCTCCGCTTTTTTTCATGGGCCTATTCATGCCGAAACAGATGATACGCCCGCGCGCGGACGGAGAACCGCTGCATTCTGTTAGTATCAATTTGAAAGAAAGAAAACGGCTTCACAGGCTAACGAAGGGTACATCGGCAACGTCCATATTGTATCTCCTCATTCAAATCCAATTTTTCTCATGAAGCAATTCTTTACCTGCCTCTGCTGCGTACTGGCGCTGACATTCACTGCGCAGGCGCAAAGCCCAAAAATCCACAATGTGGGAGTGGCCGATTCCTGTGGTGCCGGTACGATGGGTGCTGTGATCCACACCTACGTAACCATGACCGGCGGTACGCCCGCCACCTGCGTCATGGAGGTGAATTTTGGCGATGGTAGCGCCTTGGACACTGTCCATTTTCTTGCGGGTACGGGGCCAAGCTATGTGATGCTGACTTCTCACTTCTTCAATACCGCCGGCACCTATACCATGAAGTATGTGCTCATTTGCTCCGGTGCCCGCGTGGATTCAGCACATGCAAATGCAGTAGTGGGCTGCACCTACATTGGTGGCTTGCTTTATCTGGACGCGAACAGCAATTGCACCTACAATGCAGGGGAACACTATGTTGCAAGCGCGGCGACCATCAAAGTGGACTCGGCGGGTGTGCCGATTGACACGCTTCATACCGCCGGATACTGGAGCTATCCGATGCACGGGCCGACCAGCACCGTATTCACCTTCACGATTATTGGCAATCCGACGGGATATACGGCGAGTTGCTCCACTTCCTTCAATGCTACGTTTAGCGGCCCTTCGACCTATGTGCATCACGACTTTGCCTTCAGTTGCAGTGCTACGCCTGTGTATGATTATGCGCTTCATTTTTCACGTGCATTGCGAGGCTCTTCCTCAACCGGGGCCAGCTATATCCACCTCTATGCGACAAACCTCACCTGCCATAGTGATACCGGAACCGTCACACTCCACGTCAGCCCTAAATATTCCATCAACACCAGCAGCATCATGCCGACCCCCGCGAGCGTGAGTGGCAATACGGTAACCTGGATATTGCCGAATCTGAGTCACGGAATATGGCATGCGCTCTACGTCCCGCTGACGCCACTTTCTACAACTACAAACGGCGATACGGCCTGCAACAATGCAGTCATTGCACCGACGGCAGATGCCAACCCGGCCAATAACTCCATCAGCCTTTGCGACAGCGTACGCGAATCCTGGGACCCGAATGAGAAATCCGTACAGGCCCTGCAACCGCTGGCGCCGGGCAGCCTGCTTCGCTACACGATTGACTTTGAAAACCTCGGAAACGACACGGCCTTCAACATCCATATTCAGGACACGCTGGACTCTTATCTGGACGCGAACAGCTTTGCTTTGGAGTCCTCTACACACCCTGTGAATGTGTATCGCTACCAGTCGGGCAGCCTCAATATTCTCAAGTTTGATTTCCCCAATATCAATCTGGAAGACGCCAGCGTGCCGGATCGCAACAAGGGTCAGGTACAGTTTACGATGCGGATAAGTTCACTCGTATCTCAGGGTGCCGTCATCGCCAACCGAGCCGGTATTTACTTCGATGCCAACCCTGTCGTGCTGACGAATTACGCCTACATAAAAATGCCAACCGAAGCAGTGGAGGGGTATGAGGCCCTGAATGGTGTACGCGTGATGCCTAACCCCGTGAGCGATGTCTTGCGCATTGAGTTAAGCAATGCCGGTTGGGAGCATGTGAGCCTCTTCAATACGCTGGGCCAGCAGATGTATGGCCAAAGCCTGCATCAGGGCAGCAACCGGATTTCGCTGGCGCAATGGCCGGTGGGCATCTACTACTTGCGACTGGAAGGACGGGCCGGCAGTAAGGTGATTCGGATTCAGAAGCAATAGGCGACATGCCTTGTCGAAAAGCAGGTGTGGCTACGTGCTGCACCTGCTTTTTTATTTCAGGAAATGACAGCTTCAGTCTTGCTAAAAATCCTTCTTGCTATACTTCAGACCGCGGCCCTTATCCACCTGATGGTACTTCGCCCAATAATTATCGAGGCTGAAAAGAATGGGCTTGCCGAAGATTTTTTCAATCCAGATAGGGAAGGCAAAATGGCGGCGGCTGCTGAAATATTCGAAGTACTTCTGCTGTTCGTGCCGGTTGGTGTCCAGCACACATTCGGCTAAGAAATTGCCGCAGAAACTGGCCCAGGGCAGCCCGACAACGCCAAAGCAAAAATGCAGATGAGGTGCCTGTTCATCGCGCACCAGCGTGGGCAGCAGGTCGCGGGTGCTGTCTATCAGGCCGGGCCAATACTGGATAAACTTCAGGTTGTTTAGTTCAGGGAAGAAGCGTTTGAAATTGCGAATCACCTCGTCAATGATGCGCGAGCTATGGTCTTCCTTACTCAGGAAAGTGGTGAAGGCTGAGCCGCCCCCCAGCAGCATCCGGTTATCGCCCGTCAGGCGGAAATAGGAATACACCAGCGTGCTGTCCCAACACTGGTAGCGTTGTCCACTGGGGAAGATGGCGGCCATCTCTTTATCGGTGAGCGGTTCGCTGATGCTGAGGAAGGTTTGTGCATGAAATACATCATCGGCAAAGTGCGAAAATGCAGGCTGCATCTTGTCTATGCAGATGATGATTTTGTCAGCCGTCACGCTGCCGCCGTGGGTATAGACAGTATGGTCGCTAATGCGCAAAGCTTCTGTGGCTTCATGCACGATGATGCCCTGATCGGTGAGCACCTGCTTCATAGCCTGGCAATACTGAAGGCCGCTGATGCCGTAGGTGTCCTGATAGCTGACGGCGCCCGTATAGCCCGTAGCCGTAATGATTTTTTTCAGCTCCTGCTCGTCATAGATTTTGCTTTCAAAGCCTACGCTGTTGCGGCTTTTCAGCTCAGCCTGCACGTCTTTCCAGCCATCTTTTCCGATGCCCAGAAACAGAGAGTCCTGCACTTGAAAATCGCAGTCCAAACCATACTGCTCCACATTGCGCTTGATGTAGGAAATGCCGCGAACAGGCACTTCCCAGATTTCCTTAGCGCCATTCACCCCAAAGCGGCGGATGAGCTGACTCAGTTCCAGCTCGCTGTCGGGTGTCAGGAAGCCGGCACTTTTTCCGGTGCTGCTGCCGCCCAGAATATTCTTTTCCAGCAAAACCACTTTCAGGCCCTTGCCTACAAAAGCATGGGCAGCGCTCACGCCACTCATGCCGCCACCCACGATGAGCACATCACAGTGAAGATGCTCGGCAAGCGGGTTAATCTTTTCGTAGGGTTTGCTGAGCAGTGAGGTGTACCACCAGTTTTGAAGCAGCATATTTCCGGTTGCTTGAATTGAGGAATCGGGTTGGAAAGCCCTTGGGCCGTGATTGTGGAAAGGCTTTCAAAAAAAATCCTGCCTCCGCCGGAAAAGGTGCTTTAAAGAAAGGCCCGGCGGAAAATCCTCAGGAAAAAAGAAGGGATACAGCGCTACTTGCGAATAACAACAGGAGTGCCCACTTCAACCAGCTTGTACAGGTCTTCAATGTCTTTATTGCAAAGAGCGATGCAGCCATCCGTCCAGCCAACGCCAAGCTGGATGAGATCATCACCGCCGGGCCAGACACCATGGATGCCTACGCTGCCACCGATGCGCGCCGATGCCGGCAATTTCCCTGCGGCCTTCATTCGGTTGAAGCGGGCTAAGGCAGAGTCATTCGGGTAATCGAGGGCGAGGAACTTGTCATACTTCGACGAAGGGTTTTTACTCGCGATTTTGAAGACTCCCTCCGGCGTGTTGCGGTCGCCTTCCATCAGCTTATTGGCCTTGGGCGTTGGGCCGAAAACAGCTTTGTAGGAGCGGATGGATTTCCTGCCATATTTCACCGTCAGGCGATACTGGCTTTTAGAAATAACGATGCTGATCAAATCCCGGTTGGCCGTGTCCATCCGGATGGGTACCACGATTCCGATTTTCGGCTGCAGCGGCTCAATGATGGTTTCGGTCACGCGCATGAGCCCTTCATTGTACTGCACTACCCGAATCAGATTCCCCTTGCCATCCTTATACTCATCGAGCAACTTGATATTGGTTGGCCTCGGTTGAGCCATCAACAGGGATGGAGTCATCACAAGGCAGGCCAGGCAAATGGCAGTCAGAAATACGCGCATTCTCTCCGTGGAATTTTCTTGGGAAACCGCGAATCTAATTGTTTTGAAAAAGCAGGTCGGAGCAACTCCCGGCCTTAAGGCTGAACGGGCGCAGGCCTGGCCTTGAATACAGGCACCGTCGAGCAGGGCTCACCATACATCAGCGATTTCACCACCGGACGCAGGCGGGCCGTAGCTGCAACGTAAGCCAAAGCGGGCACGGGCGTATCGCCGCAACCCTTCAACACTACGCGCTGGCCGGCATAATCCTCAGGTTTCAGCGTGGCCATGGCAGCTGTAATAACGAGCGCCGGCAAGGCTTCCAAAGTAGCCACCTGCACCGATGCAGCTACCGGCTGCAGGTAGGATGCTGCCAGCATATAGGCCCACACCGGAATCACAGAATCGGTACTGCAGCCGATGCCTACATGCTTGCCCGCAAATTCCGACCAGTCCTGAGCCTGGAGGCCCACCCGAAATTCTTTTTCACGAACGATCATTTCCATGAAAAGAAATGGCTTCAGGTCGAAAAAGACGAGGCTGTCGGGCGCAGGGATGAAAGGTGCCAGGTCGAGCGTTACGATACCGCTTTCAGATACTTTATTGCGAATAGGTTCCAGTCCGGGTTGCATCGGGGCAAAATTAGGTTTGGGCAGGGGCCTGAAATGTGAAAGCACCTGCCGGGGCAGATGCTTTCAGTCTATGGGAGTATTTCAGGATCAGAAAATATTCTGAGGCTCGACCTTGATTTCGGCCTTGCGACGGAGACTTTCTGAAATGCTTTGATTAATCATATTACGAAGCTGCATACTCTGCATCTTCATTTGGGCATCTATCGTATTCTGGTCAATCGGCTGATTGTCCGACTGGCGCTGCGTCAGCATTACGAAGAATACGCCCTCTCCACCCTTGATAGCTGGCGACAGCGTATTGGGCTGGAATTTGTCGCAGAAGACATAGCCCATCAGCTTCGGCTCATAGCCAATGCCGGGAACGAAGGTGGCATTGCCGCGGATGGAATCGGAAGTGCTTACCGTTAGGCCGGCCTGCTGCGCAATAGCGTCCAGCGAAGTAGCTGACTTGTATTTGTCGGCAATCATCTGGGCCTTTTTCTCTACGCGCA
>JAMIQN010000279.1:0-2016 GCA_035914595.1 Chitinophagaceae bacterium
GTCCACAGCCTTCACCCACTTCTCTTCGCCGGCAAGAGCGCCGGTTGCAGAGCCCTTGATGATCGGCGTGTTGTCGCCATCGTATTCGTACTTGGAAAGCAGTTCGCGAATTTCAAGCTCAACCAGTTCCAGCAGTTCGGGGTCATCTACAAGGTCCACCTTATTCATGAAAACCACGATGCGAGGAACGCCTACCTGACGGGCAAGCAGAATGTGCTCCTTCGTCTGAGGCATAGGGCCGTCTGTAGCAGCAACTACGAGGATAGCGCCGTCCATCTGAGCCGCACCGGTAATCATGTTTTTCACGTAGTCAGCGTGACCCGGGCAGTCCACGTGCGCATAGTGACGATTGGCAGTCTGATACTCTACGTGCGCCGTGTTAATGGTGATACCACGCTCCTTTTCTTCGGGAGCATCATCAATTTCATCATAGCCTTTCTTCTCAGCCATACCGCGATTGGAAAGGATAGTAGTGATGGCAGCCGTCAGCGTGGTCTTACCGTGGTCCACGTGGCCGATGGTGCCGATGTTTACGTGCGGTTTCTCCCGCTTGAACGTCTCTTTTGCCATTTTTGTTTGAGTTTGAAAGAGTGGTTTTCTGTGTAAAAATTACTTTTTAGCGGGTGCGAAATTAAGGGATTTGAAGAAAGCGGAAAGAATTTTAAAAAGCCATTTCACAGGGCCTGCTTCAAGGCGGTTTCCTGAGGTGACTTTTCAACAATAAACTGCGTTTGCACCAGGCAGTTGCCCGAATGCAATAGAGGTCTGCTGCCGTCTTCGAAGGCCTTCCCGCCCTCACTCCTATGAATGCCTTCTTAGCGCTCATTCGCTTCGGAGCCTCCGCCGCATACCTTCCTCCGAAGTGACCTATGTCAATGCGCATCTGCCGCAGCGGCAGGTAACTTCGCGGCCCCAAAAAATTGACGTATTCCACTTCTATGAAGTATTGGAAAAAACTTAGCCACACCGAACAGGACGAACGTATTTCCGAAGCCCTGCGTGGCAATATTGACTACCGCGAAAGCATTAGCCTCGGCATCCCCGCCTCTCATCTCGACGGGCAGGTTTTTTATGAAGGCGCCTCTTTCCTGAAAGACGCCCCCCTCCTGCGCGCCTACGTTCAAAACCCAAACCATATCGGCTGCCACACCCTCGGCGATTCCGAAGTGTT
The DNA here is from genome assembly GCA_035914595.1 of Chitinophagaceae bacterium. Lineage (GTDB taxonomy): Bacteria > Bacteroidota > Bacteroidia > Chitinophagales > Chitinophagaceae > UBA1952. The sequence goes on from JAMIQN010000279.1 coordinate 1,172, forward strand.
CTTTGCAGGCACTCACGCTCTGGAGCGCGAAGTCATCAGCATTCTCAGCGAAGACCTGCTGGAGGCTGATACTGATGCCTGCGATGGCTACGTTGCCGGCGGCGGAACCGAAGCCAACATCCAGGCAGCCTGGATGTACCGCAATCTTTTCATCCACGAGCACGGCGCCGCTCATCACGAGATTGCACTGCTTTCCTCCACCGATACGCACTATTCTGTCGCTAAGGCTGCCAACCTGCTGCATCTGCGCTGGCTGCAGGTGCCGGTGGACGACACCACGCGGCTCATTCAGCCGGATATCCTCGATCAAATCATTGCACAGGCTGTTGAAAGTGGTATCCGCTATTTCATCGTGTTTGCCAACATGGCCACCACTATGTTCGGAAGCGTGGACGACCCCGAGGTTTATGTTCAGGTGCTTCAGAACCACAAGCTCCCCTTCCGTCTTCATGTGGATGGCGCCTTTGGCGGCTTCATCTACCCCGTTTCCTGCCGCGACAACAAACTTGACTTCCGCAATCCGCACGTTAGCTCCGTCACGCTTGATGCCCATAAAATGCTGCAGGCACCATACGGCACAGGCATCTTCCTTGCGCGCAAAGGCCTTATGCAGCACGTCTATACCGAAGAGGCCCAGTATGTCAACGGTATGGACATCACGCTGAGCGGCAGTCGCTCCGGTGCCAATGCAATTGCGGTTTGGATGATTTTGATGAGCTACGGCCCCTTCGGTTATCTCGAAAAAATCAACAAACTCCTTTACCGCACCGATTGGTGCTGCCAGCAGCTCGACCGCCTCAGAGTCCCCTATTACCGCCACCCCAGGATGAACATCATCACCCTGC
>JAMIQN010000280.1:0-5369 GCA_035914595.1 Chitinophagaceae bacterium
GCCATCTACGCATTAGCTTCAATCAATAGTGTGTAAATAATCCATTCGTCCTATAGCGAATGCAACAAACGACTCTGAGTCGAAATGTGAATTTTCGTCGATTATCGCTTGTCAATGGAGATGCTGCCCGGCCCGATGATGAACATGGCCAGAAAGACGAAGCCCAGCTCGATGGGTTGTGCGGCATTGCCCATTCCGCCCATCGTGTAGCTCTGCATGGCAGCCACAATCATCACGAAAAGGAGGAAGATGCAGGTAGGCCGAAACAGAAAGCCAATCAGGAACAGCAGGCCGCCAACTGCCTCTGTGAATCCGGCCATAAAGCCCCAGAATTGAGGGAAGTCGTGCACACCAAACTGAGCCATGGCCTGCCCCACTTTTTCCCATAAATCCGGACCGCCTTTCAGCTTGGGGAAACCATGCCAAATCATCATCGCACCAATGCCCAGGCGCATGATGAGCAATCCAAAATTTTGATATCGGGCAAGCTTTGAGAAGATGGCCATAAGTGAATTGAATTATGGGGGTTGAAGCCGAAAGTTAGGTTCCGGGCGCACAATTTCCGGTGTGACTTTTCCTCATTCCGGAGCCATTTTTTCTTGCGCCGTTGCCATCAGGCAGGGTATGATGGCATGGACGCATCTTCTGCTTTGCGCAGCATCATCAAATCGGCAAGAACCAGGGCTGTGACGGCTTCCAGCACAGGTGGCACTCTCAGGGCAATGGCCAAATCATGTCGGCCTTTCACGGAAAAATCTTCCTCCTTACCCGTCTGAAAATTGAAGGAACGCTGTTGCTTCGGCGTAGAGGCTGCCGGCTTCACTGCAATCCGAAAGATGAGTTCGTTGCCGTTGGTAAGCCCCCCTACAACCCCGCCTGCATGATTGCTGCGGGTGTGCCCTGAAGCGTCTTCAATTGCATCATTGTGTTCAGTGCCCAACATGCGCGCTGCCGCGAAACCCGTTCCGAATTCTATGCCGCGCACAGCAGGGATAGCCATGGCCGCATGAGCAAGCACGGATTCAGTTGTATCCCAAAAAGGCTCGCCCAGCCCGACGGGCAATCCCTGCACACGGCATTCTACCACACCGCCTACCGAATCCTTGGCATCAATAGCCCTTTGCAGTCCTTCTTCAATATCGGCGCAGCCGCCAAGCTCTGTCAATCGTGCCTTGATGTGGGTGTCGGGAAGTAGTTTTTTTGCAATGACGCCGGCAGCCACTACACACACGGTCAGCCTACCGGAAAAATGGCCTGCACCTCGGAAGTCTTCAAAGCCGTGAAATTTTTCATGGGCTACAAAATCGGCATGGCCGGGCCGTGGAATGGCGCGAAACGACTCGTAATCGGAAGGGCGTTGCCGGGTGTTTGGAAAGGAAATGCTGATAGGCGATCCGGTGGTTTTCCCCTGAAAAATTCCGGACTGAAAAACGGGAGTATCCGCTTCTGCCCGAGGGGTGGTACCTCGCTGTTGGCCACCCTGTCGGCGCTTCAGATCTGCTGAAAAATCATCGGGCTGCAGGCTGAGTCCGGGTGGGCATCCATCGAGGATAAAGCCAACGGCCGGTCCGTGAGATTCGCCCCAGATATGAAGCCGAAGAATGCGCCCAAAGCTGTTCATGGGTCGCTAAATTATCCCGCGTCTGCCACGCGCACTCCGATGCGGATGAGGTCGCTGAAAAATTGTGGATATGATTTATCAACGGAGTGTGCCTCTTGAATCAAGACGGGGCCGTCTGCTACCAGGCCGGCTACCGCGCACATCATAGCGATGCGATGATCGCCATGCGAATGAAGTTCGGTGCCCTGCAATTTCTTGCCGCCTCGAATGATGAGGTATTCGTCCTGAATCTGCAGGTCGGCACCCATGCGTCGCAGCTCTTCAGTAATAGTCGCAGCGCGGTCGCTTTCCTTGTAGCTAAGGCGCTCCACTCCTTTGATAGCGCTGGTGCCCGGAGCCATGCAGGCTAATATGGCCAGTGGCGGAAACAGGTCAGGGCATTCCGTTGCATCAAATTGGAAAGGGCGAAGTCTGCCGGATGAACTCGTTCGAACCGACTTGCCTTCTACCGATAAGGAAACATCCGCCGCCATAAGTGCGTTGAGCACCTGACGGTCGGGTTGCAGGCTGAAAGGATCAAGGTCGCTGATGCTGACCTCACCGGCTATGGCACCTGCCACGAGAAGAAATGCAGCACCGCTCCAATCCCCATCAATATGGAACTGAGCAGGTGCACGGCGCAGCTCCATGTCCTGCGGAAAAACGAAACGATGGTAATCTTCGTTGGTTGGTATGGGCAGCCCCATTTGCTGCATCACCTGAAGCGTCAAATCCACATAAGAACGACTGACAAGCCGGGGGACCTCAATGACCTTGCCCGCCGCGCCTGCAATGGAATAGGCGAGAATCAATCCACTTAAAGCCTGCGACGTGACGGAGGCATCTACGGTTACATTTTTAGGCTGAAGGGGACCTTGCATACTTGCCGGCAGGTGCCCTCCGGTTTTTGAAACACGCACACCCAATTGCGGCAGCCAGGTGGTCAGAAACTCCATGGGGCGGGCACGCAATTGCCTGGAGCCGTCCAGGCGAACCAGATTCTCCTGCAATGCCAGCACGGGTGTCATCATGCGCGCAGCAAGGGCAGAAGAGCCGAAATCGGCATGAGAGATGGCACTTCGCGTTTCTTCATCCGTGATCATCATGTCGCCGTCATCCATCATTGTTGTGATGAAACCGGCATCGCGCAGCAGCTCCAGAATGACACGCTCATCTGCAGAGTTTCCCCGGTTGGATATACGCAGACTGCCACCTCGTGCGAAGACGGCAGCAAGCACCCGTTGGCTCACGCTTTTTGATGGAGGAGCTTTCACCACACCGCTGACGGCACCGGGATATATGCAGGCATTTTTCACGAGGCTTGCAAATCTATCTTTGGCCGCTACACGATAGACGCAGCGGGCCTGCGCCGGCTTGCAAATCTTTTGTAATTGCGGCTTCGGGACGCTTCAGAGTATGCTCTTCAGGCGTCGGCGTTTGGCCCTTCTTCCTCACTTTCTTGCCCGCAGATTCGATGTCGCGCTACGTTCTTCAGGTTATGTATGATGGCAGTGCTTTCAATGGTTCTCAGATCCAGGGGACACAGCCCACCGTGCAGCTTTCGCTCAATGAAGCCCTGCAAATTTTGCTGCGTGAAAACATAGAGACTTTTGGTGCCAGCCGAACGGATGAAGGCGTTCATGCCCTGAGCAATTACTACCATTTTGATACCGATGCAGTGTTGACACCCCATTCGATGTATCAGCTAAATGCCATCCTGCCGCGAGCTGTTTCAGTAAGAAAAATATTCCGGGCAGCGTCTGATTTTAATGCCCGCTTTGATGCGCTTTCGAGGCGCTATCGGTATCGGATTTATGCAGGCAAGAACCCTTTTCTTTTTCAGCGTTCGCTTCATTTTCCATACCGCTTGAACCGTGCCCTGCTGAATGCCACGGCTGCTGCATTACTGGATTATTCAGACTTCGAAAGCTTTTCGAAGCGCGGTGCACAAACACGAACGTTTCAATGCCGGATAGATCAGTCGTACTGGGAAGATGTGGGTGAAGAGCTGCATTATGTGGTGGAGGCAAACCGCTTTTTGCGCGGCATGGTACGCGGCCTGGTAGGCACACAGCTTCGGGCTGCACGAGGTAAGTATGGCCTCGAAGAATTTCATCAGATCATCCGGGCAAAAGACTGTAGCCGCGCGGATTTTTCACCCAAAGGTTGGGGGCTCTATTTGGAAGAAATCAGATATCCGGAAGGGGCATTGATGCCGGTATAATGTGATTTCGTAGGCAGGCGAGATCATCTCTTTTGCCTCGGGCAAGTGTGAATTATTTGCCAAACGAAAGGACAAGCTTACGTTCCCTCAGTTGTGATGAATTAGGGCTGAAATGCAGTATTGATAAGGCTTTCAGTGATCATGCTTCAAATGAAAGCGCCGGCCTTTTAACAGCTCACTAAAAGCCGGTGGAAATAAATTTGAATGAGCATGCCCACCGCTCCAAAACGGCATTTCAAACGATATGAAAACGAGATTCTTTCCCGTCGTTATCACCGCAGTTGTTACCTCTCTTCTCACCTATTTCGTTGCTGCCCGCTTTGCACCGGACGCACCTCTGTTTTCAAAGCAGAGCAGACAGGTGCCTGTGAATTATGTCGCGTTAGGCGATAAGCCGATTGCTGGTGCAGGCCCGGTAGATTTCCGAGCGGCAGCCGAAGCCTCAGTTAAGGCAGTGGTGCATATCCGCACGAAGACAAAATCGCGTACTGTAGTTGCGCGTGACCCGTTCATGGACGATATCTGGGGTGGCTTGTTTGGCCCGCGTCAATACACACTTCCTCCGCAGCTCGGCTCAGGTTCCGGTGTTGTCATTTCGCCGGACGGATATATCGTCACCAACAACCACGTGGTGGCCGGTGCCGATGAACTCACGGTGACTTTCAACGACCGATATACGACCAATGCGAAAGTGGTAGGTACAGACCCTTCCACTGATCTGGCCGTTGTGAAGGTGGATGGAAAGGATTTGCCTTTTATGGAGTTTGGAAATTCTGATGACGTCTATCTCGGCCAATGGGTGCTGGCAGTAGGCTATCCATTCTCCCTGGATGCAACGGTAACGGCAGGAATCGTCAGTGCGAAAGGTCGTTCTATCGGCATCAACAGCACGCAAAGCAAGAACGCGATTGAGAGCTTTATTCAGACTGATGCCGCCGTGAACCCCGGCAATAGTGGTGGTGCACTCGTCAACACCTCGGGTCAGCTCATCGGCATCAACTCAGCCATTGCCTCACCGAATGGCACCTACACGGGCTATTCTTACGCGATTCCTGCCAATATCGTCAGCAAGGTGGTGAGTGATTTGCGTGAATATGGCAAGGTGCAACGTGGATACCTCGGCATTGCAGCTTTGGATGCCAAGCAGGCAAGTCCGGATCAGATTTCTGCCCTGAGTTTGGACCGGATTAATGGAGTGTATGTACAAGGCATTGCAGAGCATGGTGGTGCTGAAGCAGCCGGTCTTCGGGCGGGTGACTACATCACGCAGGTAGCAGGTGTGCCGGTGAGTACGGTGCCCGAACTGCTGGAGCAGGTAGCACAGTATAAACCCGGCGACCACGTAGCCATTAGCTATCTCAGGAATGGCAAGCAGTACAACACCACTATTGAATTGAAGAATAGTGCCGGCAATACGAACATCATGCGGGGCAATTCGCCCGCAAAGGTGCTGGGAGCAACCCTTCGCCCATTGTCTGCGGCGGAGCGAAAGAGCTACCGGGTAGCAGGTGGCATTGTGGTGGTGGATCCCGGCAACGGCGCCAT
>JAMIQN010000281.1:0-5649 GCA_035914595.1 Chitinophagaceae bacterium
CTCCACAGAAACGCTTTCACACTTTGCTGTGTCCATTGACAGCGTTGAGCGACTGATACATCTAAACCTCTTTTCAAGGCTACCCGACAGCATTGAAACCCGGATGGAGAGCACCGTCACCATGAGGGCATGGCGCTGGACGCGAGGTCATACGAACTACTGAAGCACGATGCCTTTCGAGCAACTGAAACCGTAGCCAACTACTGCCTTTACCAACCCAGCAAATACGCGAAGATCAGCGGTGCCACTATGGTCGCATCGCTTTCCACGATGTACTTGGGCGTGTGGATGTCCAGCTTGCCCCAGGTAATCTTCTCATTAGGTACTGCGCCGGAGTATGAACCATAGGAAGTAGTAGAGTCCGAAATCTGGCAGAAGTAGCTCTAGAAGGGCACATCGTGCATCTCCAGATCCTGATAAAGCATCGGCACCACACAAATGGGAAAATCGCCGGCAATACCACCGCCAATCTGGAAAAAGCCAATGCCCTTTCCCCCGCTATTGGTGCGATACCAGTCGGCCAGGAAGGTCATGTATTCAATGCCGCTCTTCATGGTGGAAGGCTTCAGTTCGCCCTTGATGCAATAGGATGCGAAAATGTTGCCCATAGTGCTGTCTTCCCAGCCCGGCACGATGATCGGCAGGTTTTTCTGCGCAGCGGCAATCATCCAGGAATGCTCCACGGGAATTTCATAATCGCCCTTCATTACCTCACTGAGCAGCAGCTTATACATGAACTCGTGCGGGAAGTAGCGCTCGCCTTTTTCCTCCGCATCTTTCCAAATTTTGAAGATGTGCTTCTGAATGCGGCGAAAGGCTTCTTCCTCCGGAATGCAGGTATCCGTGACGCGGTTAAAGCCCTGCTCCAGCAGATTCCATTCTTCCTGCGGAGAAAGATCACGGTAATGAGGCACCCGCTTGTAGTGCGTATGCGCGACGAGGTTCATGATGTCTTCTTCCAGATTGGCACCGGTGCAGGAGATGATGGCCACCTTATCCTGGCGGATCATTTCGGCCAGCGAAATGCCCAGCTCGGCCGTACTCATGGCGCCGGCCAGCGAAATCAACATCTTGCCGCCGTCCAGCAGATGGGCTTCATAGCCTTTGGCCGCATCTACCAAGGCTGCCGCGTTGAAGTGCCGATAATGATGTTGGATAAATTGGGAAACGGGGCCTTTGCTCATGTCTTGATAAGAGAATTTGAATGCCACAGCGGCAATAAGAGGGAATACGATTTTTGAAATGAGCGGCAAAGCTAAGCCTGCGGCAAAACCCTCAGTGGGAAAGGCAGACCGCTTCTTATTTTTAGCACTCCTCAAACCAGCCAATTCTTCCTCATCATGCTGCAAATGCGACTCTCCCCCACCCGACTCCTGGCTCTTTGCGCCGGTGTGGGCCTGCTATTTTCCACAAGCTGTAAGCGAAACGATGACAGCTCGGGCATCATGCCTCAAGGCAACCCTCCCGCCTGGGCACCGGGCATCACTCACGAAATGTTGAGCATCATCGAACAACTTGATTCATTCAAGAATGCTCCTGTGGAAAGCATTTCTGCCAATGACGCGCGCAACCAGCCAAGCATTTTCGATGCGGCAACTGCTGTGGCGAAGTACTATGGTCTGAAAGGTCCGGTCTTCACCACGGACGTCACCGACTACCTTATTGATGCCAACGGTGTGCAACTGAATACGCGCATTTATCGCCCTCGGAATGGCAGCGGCAGAATGGGCTGCGTCGTCTATTTCCACGGGGGTGGCTGGGTGCTGGGCAGCAGCCATATCTACGATGGCACGGCCCTGGCTATTGCCGAGCAGACTAACGCTGTAGTCCTGAGCGTTGACTACCGGCTGGCGCCTGAAAACAAATTCCCTGCTGCGCACAACGATGCCGTGGCCGCTTATCAGTGGGCCTTGTCGCACGCTTCTTTCCTCAACATTGACCCCTCACGAATGGCTGTAGTGGGCGAAGGCGCAGGAGCAAATCTTGCCTGCTATGTAAGCCTCGTTGCCCGCGATTCGGGCTTGACGATGCCGCGCCATCAACTGCTGATTTCACCGATCACGGAGGCGGATATGAACACCAATTCTTACAATCAGTTTGCCAATGCGGAGCCGGTGAGCAAGGCTGCCCTGAGCTATTTCTTCAACCAGTATTTAACGGCTGACAGCCAGAAGCTTGACACGAGAATTGCCCTGCTGAATGCCCCGCTTGCAGGCCTTCCTTCTACCACCATTATCAACCCGAATATTGACCCGCTGCGCGATGATGGCCTGATGCTGAAAACGAAACTGGATGCGGCCGGCGTGCCTGTCAACCGGATGATTTATGACGGTGTCACCCACGACTTCTTTAGCATGTCCATCTTGCTGCCGGAAGCACGGGATGCACAAGGGAAGGCGCTCACAACCCTGCGGGCTGCGCTTCAATAATCTTCTTTCATTGAAAGAAAAAGCCGCCGGCGCTAAAGGCACCGGCGGCTTTTTTTGTGAGCACTACTTCATGAAAAATTCTCAGGCAGTGCTTTATCGAATTTTCCCCGCCATGCTGCAACGACTTGGTCAGGGGTAGCAAAGGGTATCATTCAGAATTTGTGCGGGAGGGATGAGTTGATGCAGCACCGCCTTCTCTGCCGCCATGATATTCCATACCTGCCAACCTTCGCTCAGCAGCCGGTCGGCGATGAGGCGACGATGGCATTGCCACCACAGAGCCTCTGCACACATGATGGCGGTGCGACCTCCTAAGCTGAGTGCCTTTAATTGCTCCAATGCCTGCCGAAAATCTTCGCTGCCCATATAGTCCGCATAGCCCCGAAAGCTTTCATGCTGCCAGCCTGTGTTGGGAGAATCCGGGCGCGGAGTACGGCGTCCGCCGAGGCCTGTCAATGAACGATAGCTGATACCTAACTGTGGCAGGTGCTCGTTGAGAAAATCGGTATTGAAATGCGGAAATTTCCGAGAGCCCGGGTAGCGGCGTACGTCCACGAGCATTTTGATCTGAAAGGAATCCAGGATAGCCAGAAAATCCTCCCAGCTATGATTGGAATGGCCGAGGGTCCAAATGCAATTGCGGCGGGCAACACCGGGGTTTTGAGCGGCAGGATTCATGGTTTGGGTGTGATTGTTAGGCACAATTGAAGAAAAACAAATCGGCTCAGGCCTGCGATTTCCGTGCATCCAGCGCTTTGTCCAGGGCCAGTGCAGCACTGATAAGGCCAAGGTGAGTGAGGGCCTGTGGGTAATTGCCCAGTTGTTCCCCGCGCGGACCAATCTCTTCTGCAAACAGGCCCAGGTGATTTGTGTAACCGAGCATTTTTTCAAAATAAACCCGTGCGCGGTCCACTTCGCCACCAATCACCAGGCATTCGACATACCAAAACGAGCACATACTGAAAGTGCCTTCAACGCCTTTCAAACCGTCCACATGGTTGAGTTGGTTTTTGTAGCGATAGAGCAACACATCGGTACGCAGGGTGTCGTCAATGGCCTGCATGGTGTGTTTCCATTTTTCCTCCTGCGGAGAAATGAATCGGCGCAAGGGCATCATCAGGGCACTGGCATCAATGGCATCAGAACCTTTGAACTGAACGAATGCCTTCTTTTTTTCATTCCAAAATTCATCGTAGATGGTATGAAAAATGCGGTCGCGAATGGCGCGCCAACGGGCCTCAGGATAGGGAAATGACCAGCGTTCGGCGATGCGAATGGCGCGGTCTATTGCCACCCAGCACATGAGTCGTGAATACAGAAACTCGCGCTTCAGGCTACGTACTTCCCAGATGCCGTGATCGGGTTTGCGCCAATCGCGAATGACGACCTCCACCTGTGCGGAAATTGTTTTCCAAAAATCAAAAGTGATATGGCCGCCATACAGGCTGTAGAGGTAGATGGTGTCCAGTAGCTCGCCATACACATCAAGCTGAAATTGCCGGTAGGCATCATTGCCAATGCGCACCGGAAGGGAGCCTCTATAACCTTCCCAATCATCGAGAATGGTTTCCTGCAGGTCTGAGGTGCCATCTACAGAATACATCAACTGGAGCCCGCCCTGCCTTGCCTGCCGCTGAATCCAGGCTATGAAAGCCTCGGCTTCTTTCATGAATCCGAGCTGGAGGAAGACATACATGGAAAAGCTGGCATCCCGAATCCAGGTGTATCTGTAATCCCAGTTGCGCTCGCCGCCCATCGTTTCAGGCAGGCCAAAGGTGGCCGCAGCAACCATAGAGCCGAAGCGCTGAGAGGTGAGCAATTTCAGAGTGATGGCAGAGCGATTGACCATGCCCGTCCAGCGCCCTCGGTATTGGGATTGCTCAATCCAGCTTTGCCAAAAATGAACGGTGGAATCAAAGCTGCGCCGGACAAATTGCTCGGGTGTGCCTCGCCTCCGCTCATGGCTGGGGTCGGTTTCGAAAATGAAGAAAACATGTTCCCGCTCTTTCAGCTTGAAATGAGCAGTGGCATCCGCGGCATTCATCTCGATCGGCACATTGCTCACCAGGCGCATTCGTGTGCCAGGAGCGTCATGAGCCTGAAACATCACCCCGCCTTTACAGTGCGTTATATCGTGCTGTGCACGACCATAATCAAAGCGGGGGCAGCATTTCATTTCGTAGCTCAGCCTGCCCCGGATGGTGCTCACCCTACGAATGATAGCACAATGCTCCTCGTCCTTATCCGCAGGGATGTAATCCGTGATCTCGGCAATGCCTTCATCCGCCAGAAAGCGGGTTACTAAAACTGCAGTGTCCGGTAAATACATCTGCCGGTAATTACAGTTATTAAGAATGGGGAGGATGCTGAAAAAGCCCCCCTTGCCGTGATCCAGCAGTGCAGCGAAAATGCTGGGCGAATCGAAGCGAGGGTAACAGAAAAAGTCAATGGAGCCCCGCTTGGAAACAAGGGCTACGGTGTGGAGGTCGCCGATGATTCCATAGTCTTCGATGGGGTCATAGCGCTCTTCCTGGTTTATATCGTTCATAAGCGTGCCACTCCTTATGAAAAATCAGTGCCGCTGCAACAATGAAGGCTTGCCGATGGCAGCCCCAACTATAATTTTTCAGAGAAACCTGAATTGAAACAGGGTCCCGATTGGCAGCAGCAAGAAGCAGACGGCCAAAGGATGAAATAACCCGATTGCCTATGAGGAGCCCCGACTTTGTGCGGAGTGGCGAGCAAATTCCCATCAATTTTGCGAACAAAATCCGGCATCAGGATGCACGCGCACACACACGACCACGGCAGCCATGGTGCTCATGGCCACAGTCACGAAGGGCACGGCCATTCTCACAGTCATCTGCCTGCCGCTCCTGACCATATCGGGACGCTGTTTGTACTGAGTATTGCCCTCAATGCCATCTATGTCATAGCGGAGCTGGTGGCCGGTGTGCTCTACGATTCGGTAGCCTTGCTCAGCGATGCCGGGCACAACATCAGCGATGTAGCGAGCTTGCTTTTGTCACTCGTCGCATTTCGTCTGGCAAGACGAAAATCAACGAGTCGCTTCACCTACGGTTACAAGAAAACAACCGTGTTGGCGGCCCTGGGGAATGCGGTCATTCTGTTGGTGGCGGTAGGCGTATTGGGTTATGAAATTGTGGAGCGCTTTGTGCAGCCCCGCGAGGTACCGGGGACGGTCATCGCCTGGGTTGCG
>JAMIQN010000282.1:0-4651 GCA_035914595.1 Chitinophagaceae bacterium
CTTCCCAGGCAAATTCATATAGCCGGCTGACTATGCCGCAATCAGTTCCCAACACCTCTTCGCACCGTCATCGAAGCGATGATGAAGACCCGGACGATGATGATGAGCCTAACAAAATCACTCGTCATTCTGCGCAAAGCATGTGGGCCAGAAAGAGCGATGAACTCTTTTTCAATACCCGCGCCATCTACCTCTGGGGGCCTGTGGATGATAGCTCTGCCAAAGACGTTGTCAACCGCATGTTGCTCCTCGACGCGGATAAGCCCGGCGAAGAAATTCGCTTCTTCATCAATTCGCCCGGCGGTGTGGTCACCAGCGGCATGGTGATCTATGATGTGATGCAGATGCTGCAATCGCCTGTGTCCACCATCTGCATGGGCCTGGCCGCTTCCATGGCTTCCATTCTTTTGGCGGGAGGCACGAAGGGCAAACGCTTCATTTTTCCGCATGGCGAGGTGATGATTCACCAACCTTCCTTAGGAGGCTATGTGCAGGGCGTGAGTGCAGATCTGGAAATCCATGCGGCACAAATTCACAAGACCAAAGAGATGAGTGCGCACCTGCTCGCAGATGCTACCGGCCAGCCTTATGACCGCGTCCTTCGCGACTTGGAGCGCGATTATTGGATGGATGCGAAAGAGGCTCTCGAGTTCGGTATTGTGGATGCCATGTGGGCACCGAAGAAATAGGATTTGATACCTCAAAAAGGGCCGCCTCATAGCACTGAGGCGGCCCTTTCATTTTTGGCGTAAGTCATGCGCTGATATCTTTTCGCTTAATGCTCCACTCCTTCCAGGCTGCCTCCTTTTTGAAAAATCCGGTCAGTTTTTCGAAGTACGGAAGGGTCCATTTCGAGGGGCGGGGCATGGTGCGGCTTGATGCGCGCGTCAATAATCATCGGGCCTCGGCAGCCCCAGTGTTTGAAGCTGCTGGAAGCATCCACACCCCAGATGTCATGCGAGGGGTTGGAGCGTGTGAAGGTGACCCACAAGAAGTTGTTGAGTGAAGCAGCAGCAAAGGCCGCATCATCACAGATGACAATCATTGGAACACCTTGCAGGGCCGCGGAATGAGGGCGCAATTGCTCGTCGAGCGAAGTCATTTCAATGGCAGCATGTTCGTAATTCGTGAAGGCTGCGGCCTGTAGCATCACGATGCCGGGCAGGGCCATTTTGGCTGCGGCAATGCCGCGAAGCGAATGAAAGATTTCGGGTAGTTCGGTGGCCAGTTCCCTTCGTTTTTCGCCGTAGGCGGCCAACACCACTTTGCTGCCTGTGTTCAGTCCTGTACCGGAATAGTCGAGCGTATCAATGGTGGTGTGGGTATGGAAATGGAGGTCGCGAGAGAGATCAATACGCTCCAACAGGAAGCGGAAGAAGGCGGGGATATCCTGCGTGGAAGGAGCATTGCCGGCGGTGATGAGCAGGTACTTTGCCAGGCTGAGCTGACCGGTGCCCAAAATATGGTTGGCTATGGTCAGGATTTCGGCGGGCTGCTTGGGGCGGTCGTAAGGGGTGTAGCCTTCGCGTCCGATGGCCAGGAGCAAAGGGTGTACGCCGGCGGCATCTACCGCGTGTATTTCCTTCAGGCCGGGAATCTCAGTGGGCACTGCATCACCGGTGATTTCGTGGATGAGGGCGCCAAAAGAAGTGTCTTCCTGCGGTGGCCGACCAACAACCGTAAAAGGCCAGATAGCATTCCTGCGGGCATAGACTTTCTTCACGCGCATGAGCGGAAAATCGTGGCGCAGGCTGTAGTAACCGAGGTGGTCGCCGAAGGGGCCTTCAGGTTTGTTTTCACCGGGTTGTACTTCGCCTGCAATGACGAAATCCGCTTCAGTAGAGATGCAGAAATTTTCTTCATCGTAGAAATATCGGAATCGGCGACCGCCCAGCAGGCCTGCGAACAAGGCCTCCGAAATTCCTTCCGGCAGCGGCATGACGGCAGCAAGGCTATGTGCCGGCGGTCCGCCCACAAAGACGCTCACCTTCATCGGTTGTTTGCGAGCATTCCATTTGCTCTGATGAATGCCGATGCCGCGATGTAGCTGGTAGTGCAGTCCGATTTCCTCATCCGGCACATAGTCGTTGCCCGAAAGCTGGATGCGGTACATGCCGATGTTGGCGTGGCGGATACCGGGCTGGTCCGGGTCTTCGGTATAGACCTGAGGCAGGGTCACAAAGGCGCCGCCATCCATGGGCCAGTGTGTGATTTGGGGCAGGTCGTGGATGGCAATGCGCTGTGCGGTGACAGGTCGTGCGGCAGGATTGCGCAGCGGCAGCGCCTTCAAAGCAGCCATTGCAGCACCTACATTTTGAAAAGGATGACGCAGGGCGCGCAACGGATCATCTTTCAGTTGGATGACACGCTGCACTGTTTCGAGTGTGTCGCGGAAGATGAAGCGGCTGCGCTCGAGGCTGCCGAAGATGTTGGAAGCAGCACGAAAAGGGGAGCCTTTCAGGTTTTCAAAAAGGAGCGCGGGGCCGCCGGCAGCATGTACCCGCAGGTGGATGGCGGCCATCTCGAGGTGTGGATCCACTTCTTCCCGAATGCGCAGGAGGTGACCATGTTTTTCGAGGTCCAGCAGGCCGGATTCAAGGGAGGAATAGGACATGGGTGCGGGCTTAAAAAAGGTGCTGAAAGCTTATTTGCAAAAGTGCGGGATGCCTGGCGAAGGCGACTTAGCAGGTTCGGACAGGAACGGAGGGGCCAGCCCCAGAAGGAGCAGGGTGGATGGGCGCGTCTATGATTGATAGGTTGCCTTGTTTTTGCGCCGGTTGGGAAAGATGCTGGCAGGGAGCGGGTCAGAATTCTTGAAAATTCTTCAACTTCGGCGAAAACCTTATCCATTATGGCAGGCAGCGTCCCCACGATTACGCCCAATTCCATCACGGGAATTACAGGCCTTAGTCACAAGCCCATCTATTTTGTCAAGCTCAATGGCTCGCCCACAGCAACCCTTGTCATCAAGGGAGAAAACATGCTACGGGAGAACAACGATGATGCTCTGGTGTCCATTTCCTGGACGAGCAAGCTGATGAAAAATGTGAATAGCAACCAAGTGAATTCGAAGGTGATGACACAGCAGGAAATTGCCGAATTCATACGGGCCGGACGGGCGGCATTTGACCCCAACTCCAATCAGGGGGTCCAGTTGTTACTCAACAAGAACTGGGTGAAGATGCCCAAGGTGGATAACCTTTCAGACACCGATTATATCGTGTATGAAGGTGGTTTTGGGCGTGACGATATGTCGCTGGTGAAGAAGGCGGTTGCGAAACTGTCTGAAGATGCGGCCTGGTATGAGCTGGGGAAGGTGGTAGCCGTAGATATTTTCAACGGTAATAATG
Source organism: Chitinophagaceae bacterium (assembly GCA_035914595.1). Lineage (GTDB taxonomy): Bacteria > Bacteroidota > Bacteroidia > Chitinophagales > Chitinophagaceae > UBA1952. The sequence goes on from JAMIQN010000282.1 coordinate 3,351, forward strand.
ACCGTTTTGATTCAACAGGCTATTGGGTGAACAAGGGCAATATCATGTTTGCCGGTAACAATGTAATCGGCCTTGATACATGGGACCCGGCCAGCAGCGACGGCGGCTCAATGGTATCGAACCTGAACCGTGGCGGTGGCTTTGATGATCTGCGCATCCTGACAGACCAAGGGCGCCGAATGCAGTTTGCCGATGCCTGTTGCCGCTCCGTAGGTGATTCATTTGCCCGTGCGATGAGGGGTTCTCACGTGAATTCTATTTCCCTCAGGATGCCTGACAACAGCGTGGTAAGCGTTTCTCAGACAGACATGAAGACGCTGTTTGTGCCGTACCAACCGGAATTCCTCCGTGGCCTGACAGACGGTGCCACACAGTTGAAGACCTACCTTCAAAACAAGGTGAGGCAGTATCAGACCACTTTCAATGTGCAGCCCAACCAGCAAAATCAACGTACCGGCTTCTCAATCGGAAACAATCGCGGGCAGGGGAACCGGCCTACCAATTCGGGCTTCCAGATGGGGCACCATAGGGGGAACCAACCGCCTCCACAGCCTGTAGGTCCACGCAAGACGATTCCTCAGGGTATCCTCGACCGGATGCAATACTTGGGATGGTCGGTGTAGCAATTGAAGGCATCAGAAATTCCTGATTGAAGAGGCTGTTTCGAAAGAGGCAGCCTTTTTTCATGGCCGTTCAAAGGCGCTGCTCCAAGTTCACGCCCCCGCATTTAGGATGCCTCGTGTTGCACTTGGGGATTGAACTTGCGTCAAACAGAACCAGGTGCCGCACAAAAAATTAGATTAATAAATACAACGACAACCCATCCCGTCACTTTGCTTCGGTACTTTCGCGCGAATTCATTCAGAGTAAGTAAGCAACTGTCCTAACGAGAAGCGAGAAGCCTATAAATGCCCTCGCTTACAGATTGGAATCATTACGGCGCCTGGCTTGAATTGTACGCATCGCCCGATTCCCTTCTTCTCTGCATGACCATCCTGATTTTCTTCATTGCCGTCTGGTATTCTTCGCTGTTTTTCCAAAGCTTCTTTCAGCATCGCTATGCTGCTCATGGAGCCTTCACGATGAGCCGTGGCTGGGAGCGCATCTTTTTTATTGGCGCCTATATCGCGCAGGGTTCCTCTTACATGAGCCCGCGGGCCTACGCCATCATGCACCGGATGCATCATGCCTATGCCGACACGCCAGATGATCCTCACTCGCCTTCTCATTCTTCAAACCTGTTTTCCATGATGTGGGATACGCGCAAGTTTTATCGCGATGTCACATTTGGCCGGATGAAG
>JAMIQN010000283.1:0-9398 GCA_035914595.1 Chitinophagaceae bacterium
ATCAGCTCCACTTCATTGCCCAATATCTCAGAATAGCTGTGGACGGAAATGGACTGGTCAGAAAGACCCACAAGCACGACCCTGCCCATCGGTCCAACACTTCGAAGCGCCTGTAATTGCGTTTCAGGAAGGCCTATCATTTCGATGGCTACATCCACACCGGAGCCCGCAGTCTGGCTTTTGATGGCTGCAACCACATCCGTCTGTCTGCCGTGAATGGTAAAGGCTCCCTGCTTTGCGGCCAACGCCAACTTCTCATCGTTGATGTCAATCGCAAACACCTGCGTGGCGCCAAAGGCCCGTGCCAGTTGGACGGCTGACTGCCCCAGCCCACCTACCCCAAACACCGCCACGCGGTCACCGGGTCTGATGCGGCTCTTGAGCAAGGCATGAAAAGCAGTAGCCGATGCACACATCAATGTAGCTCCCTGCTCAAACGGAATCATATCGGGAAGTGGAATGGCATTGCGGGCAGGAATGGCGATGTATTCCGCATACCCTCCATTCGCATGGTGGCCGATCATCTTGCCTTGTTTGCAAAACTGCTCATTGCCAGAGGCGCAGTAATGGCAGTCGCCACAGGTAATGAGATAATGCAGGCATACGCGGTCGCCGGGCTTGACCTGAGTGACTTCACTACCCACTTGCTCCACCAGTCCCGCCACTTCATGTCCCAGGGTCAGGGGCGTAAAACTTACCGGTGAAATGCCCGCCCGATAGTGCGCATCCGAATGACAAATACCGGCAGCTTTCACACGGACGAGTATGTCTCTGCTCCCTATATCCGGCACCGGAATCTCCTGCATTTCCAAGGGCTTTCCTACTCCGACCATCCTAACAGCTTTCATGGTAGTCTCGTCAATTTTTTCGTGCCGGTAAGGTAGCAAGCATGGCAGCCCTGAATGGTGATGCGAGTTTTCAAAAAAAGAAAAAAGACAGGTGCATGAAGCACCTGCTCTTTGCCTGCAGCCGAAGCTGCACTTACATCGCAATTAGATCTTCAGCTTGATGCCACCGCTCAATACGAAGCCTTCGGTGTGGGTCCAGATTTCGTCAAAGCTGGGCGCTGTGTGCAGCCCATGAACAACGGGGCGATAGCGGCTTTGGCGCGTATCGGTGAAATTTTCTGCATTCACATAAATCGAGATGATGCCAAAGGTCTTTTCCACCATCGCACCAAACTCCCAATAAGAAGGCGTGCGCGTCTGGTCACTGCGGTATTGCCTGTCGGTGAAGTAACCCTCGAGGCCGGCTTTGCCCCAGCCATGCCGCTCCCAAATCAGGGCGAGGTTGAGCTTGTTCTTCGGTTGCAATGGCAGCGTTTGCACACCATTCAGATAACGACCTTCCGCATCGGTGAAAGTGTAGCCCGCAAACAGCTTGAACTCGTGCCTGAAAATGATTTTCAGATTCGTTTCAAAGCCTTTGCTGATGACGGGCAGGGATGCATTTGCAAAGAAGAAATCTCCTTCGCTGTCGGCACTCAGCACACTTGGGTTTTGAATGCGCGTCACGAAAAACATGTGGTTGAGCGAGAAGTTCCAGTCCTCGCCCATTTCCGTCCGGTAGTTGAGGTCGGCAGTGGCGCCCAGGCTGCGCTCGCTCTCCACACCATTCAGCGGCAGCAAGTGCTGATACTGGAAACTCTCGGTCTCTTCCGTAAACAACGTAGGCGTCTTATAACCCAGTCCACCGCCAATGCGGGAGCTTAGTTTTCTGTTCCAGATAAACAGGGCAGAGATGCGCGGCAGTGGCAGCATTTCTGTTTTGGAATAGAAGTCGTTTCCATAATGAACGGCATCCACGCGCAGGCCACTTTCGAGCTTCAGCCAGTTGGTAGCGTCCCAGGTGTGCTGTGCAAAAATGCCGGCCGTCGTTGTTTGAAAATCGCGGAGCAGAGCTGTGCTGCGCTTCTCTTCCTGAAAATTGTCGGAGATGAAATTGATCCCCCCAATCATTGTATGCACGCCTCTGGTGCGGGCATAGGTCAACTCAGAAAAGAGGTTGCCGGAATTGCCTTCAAACTCATAGCCGGTCGTCTGAATGAGGCGGTTGAAATAGCTGTAGCTGTTCTTCCACTCCAGCTTGTCGCCATTCTTCAGCCGTGTGGAAGCCTCCAGCGTCGTGACGTTGCGTAGGGTGTGGTTATTCTCAAAATAGGTGTGACCGGCGCTGGCTCCATTCTCAATCAGGCTGATGTCGCCGCCTTCCCGGTCGCCCTTCGTGAAGCTGTTACCGAGCGATAAAATGGTGCCTTCTTTCGGATAGAAAAACAGACGCGGATGCAGGGTGAAATCTGTGGACTTCGGCAGTTCGGTGAAACCGTCTCCATCCACATCATAGGGCAATTGTTTGTTCGCTAATGCCAGCAATGTGTAGCCAAATTTTTTGCCGCGTTGCGCTGCAAATCCGCCCACATTGGTTTGCCCCACATGCGACTGATTCACGATAGCTGTGTACAGTGGCGTCATCGTAGGCGTCCGGCTGACGAAATTGATCACACCGGCAATCGCACCGGCGCCATAGAGCGTAGAGGCAGGTCCTTTGATGATTTCAACCTGCTTGAGATCGAGCGGTGGCAGCTCCAGAATGCTAAGCCCTCCGGCAAAATTTCCGAAGTTGGGATAGCCGTCTTTGAGCAGTTGTGTATAGCGTCCGTCAAGGCCCTGCAGACGGATAGAGGCATTGGCGCTGGTCGCGGAGGTTTGCTGCACCTGAATGCCGGTGCTTTCATGCAGCAGCATCGTCACGTTCGCAGGTCGCATGTTGATCTTTTCATCTACTTCCTCCCCGCCGATCACCTCTACCCGGGTGGGCAGATTGGCAATGGTTCGAGTGGACCGAGTGGTAGAAACCGTTATTTCTTCCAGCTCTTCTTTTTCGTCATCATGATGCTCATGTTCACCATGATTTTCGTGCGTGGCTGAATCATTTTGAGTAAGGGTAGAGTCAGTGGTTATGTGTTGTGCTCTTGCACCTGTCGCCATCAGCAACAGGCCAAGAACAAGAATGATCCTGTTCATTTTTTTTCCTGAAAAAGGTGTTTGAAAAATTGGAGATAACGCTGCCCTGAGGCAGGCATATCGCCACTACAAAAGCGGCTCAAACACCGGCGCGGGGAGGCTGCCAGATAGTAGCAGCGATGGATTTGGGAGTACGGCTTACATAAGCCACCGGCTGCACTTCGGGACTTGCGTCCTCGACTACAACTTCCATCGTCACGGCTTGCGTGAGGGTAATTCCCGCGCAGCAGGCACATGCACAAAAGGGCGAACACAAGTCCGCATGACAATGGCCGGAAGCATGGTGTGCATCGAGTACCGCAACCGCAGCCTTGTCTTCATGACGGGAATGAGCGAGCGCAGAATCGTGGCAGGGCACGCAGGTCAATACGAGCACCCAGACTGCCAACAATAACGAGAAAATTCGCTGCACGGGGGCAAATGTACGGGCACAGATACAGCCGTCTTTTCTTCTTCCCGCTAATCTTATTGCAAGATTGAAATGCGTAAAACCGAGTGTTCATTCAGGCACGGGAGGCATAAGCCGCCACCGCTGCTCGGGCACATCGAATACCGTCCATGGCCGCACTGACAATGCCGCCCGCGTAGCCTGCCCCCTCTCCACAGGGATATAATCCCGCCACCTGAGGATGTGCCAGCGTGGCTTCATCACGCGGAATACGCACCGGCGATGAAGTCCTTGACTCTGTCGCTACGAGGACGGCTTCATTGGTGAAATAGCCTTTCATCTTTTTCCCAAAATCCGCCACGGCCAGGCGTAGCGCATCTGCGACAGCTTTCGGCAAAACCGCAGCAATATCTGCGGGAGCAATGCCGGGCAGGTAAGAGCAGTCAGGCAATGTTTGAGAAAGCTTCCTTCCCGCAAAATCAACCATCCGTTGGGCCGGTGCCACCAGCCTACCGCCTCCGGCCTGAAAGGCTTTTTGCTCTATACTCATCTGGTATCGCATACCTGCCAGCGGCCCTTTGAATCCTGCCAGCGCAAAGTCCTGCTCCTGCACCGTAACCACGGTTCCTGAGTTAGCAAAAGGATTGTTTCGCTTGGAGGGGCTCCAGCCATTCACCACCAGTTCGCCGGGTGCTGTTGCTGCCGGTGCGATGATGCCGCCGGGACACATACAAAACGAGAACACACCCCTGCCCTGCTCTTGCGCCACCAGCGAGTACGAGGCCGGCGGAAGAAAATCACCACGCAAGGCACAGCGATATTGAATAGAATCTATCAACTCCTGCGGGTGCTCAATCCGGACGCCGAGCGCAAAGGGTTTCGCTTCTATCTGGAGCCGATGCCTGTGCAGCATTTCGAAAATGTCGCGGGCGGAATGGCCTGTAGCCAAGATCAGTGCAGACGTGTTCCGACGTTCACCATCGGCGGCAAGAGCAGCCTTTAATTCTCCTTGCTCGTGCTCTATCTCAATGAGTTTTTTTTCAAATTGAACAAGGCCTCCACAAGCTTCAATGCTTTCCCGCATGGCCGTGATGATGTGGGGCAGTTTGTTCGTACCGATGTGCGGATGGGCCTCAAAGCGAATACGTTCATCGGCGCCGAAATGAATAAATGTTTCCAGCACCTGCGCCACATCGCCGCGCTTCGTGGAGCGCGTGTAAAGCTTACCATCTGAGTAGGTGCCGGCACCGCCTTCACCAAAGCAGTAATTGCTTTCGGGGTTCACTATGCCCTCCCGGTTCATGGCGGCGAGGTCGCGGCGACGGGCACGCACATCTTTTCCCCGCTCCCACACGATGGGGCGATAGCCGGCGCGAATGAGTTCCAGCGCTGCAAAAAGTCCGGCCGGGCCCGCTCCGATAATCAGCACTTCCGGTGCACGGCTCACATCCTTCAATTCCGGATGGAAAGGCGGTAACATCTGCATCGGCTCGTCCACAAACAGCTCTATCTGCTGTACGATCTGAACGCCCTTTTGGCGCGAACGAGCATCAATGCTGCGTTTCAGAATACGATAGCCTGAAATCCTGTGCTGTCCTACGCCGGCAGCAGCAGCCACTGCCGTACGAAATGCAGCTTCATCCGCAGCAGCGGCGGGAGGCAGAGCCAGGAAAATTTTCTGAATCAACGAGCGAGCATTTTTTCGAAAGGAAATCCTTGCGAAATGGAACCGGCAAAGATGCCCCACTCATTTGCATCAGGCAAAAGCCTCTTCCAAAATCTGAGCCTGCTCTTGTGCGTGCTTCTTGCTGAAACCCGTTGCAGATGCGGCATGGAAGCCTCGAGAAACGATCTTCTTGAAAGCAAGATCACCATGCAGCATCAGGAACGAAGCGGCACCCGCGTTGAGTGGCTCTTCCTGTACCCAGATCCATTCGGCCTTCTTGTACTTCGCCTGCATGGCCTTCAGTTGGGCAGTTGGCAAAGGGTACAGTTGCTCGAGGCGAAGAATCGCTACATCCTTACGCTGATCTGCTTCCTGTTTTTCCGACAGGTCATAATAGACCTTGCCGGAGCAAAGAATCACGCGCTTCACCTTATCGGCTGCGGTGACGTAGGAATCGTCTATCAATTCGCGGAAAGAGCCTGTGGTGAACTCCTCCACGGACGAGTAAGCGCGGTGCAATCGCAAGTTTGCCTTCGGCGAAAAATTGATGAGTGGCACGCGAAAATTCCAGGTGAGCTGGCGACGCAGCGCATGGAAGAAATTAGCTGCCGTTGTGATGTTGGTGACCGCCATATTCTCTTCTGCGCAGAGCTGCAGGAAGCGCTCCATGCGGGCTGAAGAGTGCTCAGGGCCTTGTCCTTCGTAGCCATGCGGCAGCAACATAACAAGGCCGCTCATCCTCCGCCATTTCGTTTCAGCGGATGCGATGTATTGGTCAATGACCGTCTGGCATCCGTTGGCAAAATCACCGAACTGAGCTTCCCAAATTGTGAGAGTGTTGGGGTCGGCAATGGAGTAGCCATATTCGAATCCGAGAACGGCAAACTCAGAGAGAAGAGAGTTGTAGATGTAGAATCGGGCATCTCCCTTTGCCGCAGGCTGCACGCGATTGTATTGCTCATTGGTCTTTTCGTCGTGGAGGATTGCGTGGCGATGGCTAAAGGTGCCGCGCTGCACATCCTGGCCACTCATACGAATATCATAGCCTTCAGCGACCAGCGAGGCATAAGCTAAGAGCTCGGCTGTAGCCCAGTCCAGTTTTTTATCGGTTTCAAACAGCTTCAGTTTTTCATCCAGCAACTTCTGAATCTTGCGAAGGGGCTTGAAGCCTTCCGGTGTGTGCATCAGCATTGGCACCAGATGATTCAGCGTCTTTGCCGAAATCCCTGTTTCAGGTGAGCTTGCAAAGTCTTCCAGACGGGCCACTTTCAGGCGTTCCCAGGCTTTTTCAGGAGGCTGTTGCTTGTATGGTTGCGGCTTCTGCTTCACCTCATCTAGGCGATCCTGAAGGGTCTTCCAATACTTCTCTTCCATTTCCTGAGCCAGCGCTTCGTCCACATCACCACGGGCAATGAGGGCTTCGTTGTACACCTGGCGTGGGTCGGGGTGCTTCTTGATCAAGTCGTAAAGCAAGGGCTGTGTGAAAGCAGGGTCATCGCCTTCATTGTGGCCATGCCGACGATAACAGACCATATCCACGAAAATGTCTTGATTGAACTCCTGACGATATTTCACGGCAAGCAGTGCCGTCTTGACCACAGCTTCCGGGTCGTCACCATTCACGTGCAGCACTGGCGCCTGCACCATGGCTGCGATGCTGGTGCAATAGTCTGCAGAGCGTGCATCATCAAAATCTGTAGTGAAGCCAATCTGGTTGTTGATCACAAAATGGATGGCGCCCCCGGTGTCGTAGCCTTTCAGTTCGCTCATCTGGAGCAGCTCGTACACCACGCCCTGACCGGCCACCGCTGAGTCTCCATGAATGAGAATCGGCAATACACGGTCGTATTCGTGGTTGTAGATGGAGTCCGCCTTCGCACGCGAATAGCCTGCCACCACAGGGTTCACCACCTCGAGGTGAGAAGGGTTCGGGCAGAGCTGCACATTTACTTCCTTACCGCTCGGGCTCTTGTGCGTGGCGCTAAATCCGAGATGGTATTTCACGTCGCCGGAGCCCATCGTTGTGTCGGCGGGCATATTGCCTTCAAACTCAGAAAAGATTTGCTCGTACGTTTTGTGAAGCGTATTGGCCAGCACATTCAGGCGGCCACGGTGCGCCATGCCGATCACCACTTCTTTCACACCTGCGTCCCCGGCCTCATTAATCACCGTATCCAGAAAAGGGATGGTGCTTTCACCGCCTTCCAGTGAAAAGCGTTTTTGACCGATGTATTTCGTCTGAAGGAACTTTTCGAAAATGACGCCTTCATTCAGTTTCTCCAGAATGCGCTTTTTCTGTTCAATACTGAACTGAGTATGCTGCATGGCTTCGAATTCCCGCTCCACCCAGGCACACTTGTTTTTGTCCGTGATGTAGGTGTATTCAATGCCCACATCACCGGTGTAAGTTTTCTTGAGGAAGGCAAGAATATCCGCCAGCGGCACGGTGCCGAGGCCCACAAAACTACCGGCAGCAAAAGGCTGATTCAGGTCAGCATCGCTGAGGCCAAAATCGGCGAGCGCGAGGTGTGGCTTGCGGTCTTTGCGCGGACGAATGGGGTTGGTCGTCGCCAGCAGGTGGCCGCGCTTGCGGTAGGCCCGAATGAGGCGAAAAACCGAAATCTCTTTGACGATCTGATCTGCAGAAACGGGAAGGCCGGCACCTGCGGGTACGGTCCCCGACGTTTGCGTTGCAGCGGCGCCACCACTGCGGCCTATGGCATAATCAAAGCCCTTAAAAAAGGAAGCCCATTCGGGGTCTATGCCATCGGGATTTTTGAGGTAATCGGTGTAAAGTCCTTCGATGAATTGTGGATGCGCGTTTGCGATAAACGAGTAATCGGCGGCCATGATGGGAAATACGTCAGATTGCGAAGGGCGCAAAGTTAGCCGTTGCCATCACGGCCGGCGTGATCTGCATCAGGGCAGCCGTTAAAAAAAGGGCAATAGAAATGATGCCGGTAGCGGTGCAGGAGCGTTCTGCCTGTCAGTGCCTCCGCCCACTTTTGTTGACAGGTATGAGTCTGCCGGCATAAATGATCGGCTCATATTCGGTAGTGGCCACCGTTAATGTGGTGCCTCCCCCCGGCAGAACATTCAACCGAACCTGCTCCACACGGCCTCGTGCCGAAGGCACCAGTTGGATTTGCACCTCGTTTTTTACTTCCTCCTTCACTTTGTACCTGTAATGGCGCAGCCTAAATCGTTCTTCAAAAGAAATTGCAGAGAAATCCGGATGCCCGTTTTCCATCTTAATGCCGCCCGGCTTGTAACGCCGCTTGGGGGTCGGCAGGTAACAGATGATAGAATCCGGCGTGACACGCAGATAGTAAGTTTCCGGATGTGCAAACTGGCGTTTGAAGCCCGATTCAAGCACAATGAAGGAGGGTTTGAAAACAAAGGACTGCCTTTGAATGGCTTGTTCGAGATCCGTCTGCGACTGCGCTAACACGGCTAATGGAAACAGGCCTGGGAGTAGAAACGTAAAAAGCAATATCAGGCGCATGAATCGGGAGTTTTGAGGGAGGAGAAATAGAATGAGAAGATAGTCGCAAACCATGATTGAATCGCCACTCCATCTCAATCTGTAATGCTCTTAAAGATGGAAAACTCCCGCGTCCACACTTCCGCTACGATGTAAGCACTTCCTACTTTTCAGGCTCCATTTCCATGCATCTCTACCCTGCCCGTCTATGCTATGAACCTCTTGCCCGTCAGGAGGCGCACCAGCTTGAGGCGCTGAATACCTTGCTTCAATACTTGTCCGCCCATTCCTCCTTCTACCGGGAAAGACTGGACGTGTGTTCCATCGCCCTTCAGCATTTGCAGGAGTTATCAGGCCTTCCCTTCACCACCAAAGAAGATCTGCAACAACGCAACTGGGATTTTCTGTGTGTGCCCCGCGCTGCCATCCGCGAGTACACGACTACCTCCGGCACCCTGGGAAAGCCCGTAACCATCGCACTGAGTGAGAATGACTTGCAACGGCTTGCTTACAACGAATGTCAAAGCTTTCAGATCGCAGGAGGCAAGTCCGGTGAGGTGTATCAGCTTGCCCTTACCCTCGACCGACAGTTTATGGCCGGCATGGCCTACTACAGCGGCATCCGGCAGATGGGCGCCACGGTAATTCGCTGCGGACCCGGGTTGCCACAGCTTCAATGGGACACCATTCAGCGACTGCAGACCACAGCTATGGTGGCAGTGCCTTCCTCCCTGTTGAGCCTTGCACGCTGGGCGCGCAGCAATGGTTTCGACCCTGCCAAAAGCGGTGTTCAAAAAGCGATTTGCATCGGTGAAAATTTGCGTAAGCCTGACTTTT
>JAMIQN010000284.1:0-5951 GCA_035914595.1 Chitinophagaceae bacterium
TAGGCGACTCAAGGCCCCAGGGCCATGCAAGCAGGCCAATAATGTAACCTGCTACCAGCGCACCAACGCTGATCCACAACAGTCGTTTACGTTGTTTCTTATCTGCCCACCAGCCGGCACGACTTCCTTTTTCAAAAAAGAGCCAGAGCACTACAATGGCGATGAGATAAACGAAGAAGAGCAGACCACCTGCAGAGCGCACACCGAAGGCTAATCCAAAGCCCAGCGCCAGCAGAGCCGCATGCCACCAGATGCGCCGTTGGCCATCCTGAAGCAATGCAATCACCGCATAGATGCCCAAAGCAAAGCCGGCAGCAAACGGAATATCCTTAGGATTATTCATCCCCTCACCGAAAATGCGCGGCGAGAAAAGTATAAGCAGCAACGCGAGCACACCCATGCTCCAGCGGCCCGTCAGCCGGCGCGCAATGAGGCCGGTACTGATCATAAGCAGCACGTTGGTGAGCGCATTACAGGCATGGCGAATCACCAATTGCGGAATGGAAGGGAACCAGCGATGGAGCACTTCGGTGCCAAAATCAAAGAGGCCGCCATACATCTCCTGACCCAGAAACTGGGTTTCCATGCCGTGATATCGCGGCAGCAATTTGTCGTAGCCGAGCGCCTGCGTATCGCCGTTGAAGAAGTAATCCCAGATGTCCCGACCGTAAAAAATCTGCAACCATTCGTCCCCCGTCTGGCCATAGGCCGGGCTAAGGGCCGGCAGCAGCACGGCGATAATTACAGAGCAGGCGATGAAGACATAGCGCCATTGCTTGTCGGCTGCAGAGACATTCATAGAAGCGGACAGAAATTAGGGTTGGTATGTGTAGATGATAAACGACTCCTGTGATTTGACGGGCTTATCGCCGGCAAAAAGCCCCCCTGCATATACCGGTTTCCAATGCCGCGTGTATTGCGGGTTTTCGATGGGCAGGCTCATCACCAGCACGACGTCTTTGAGGCTGTCGGGGAATTGTTGTTCGGCAACCATTGCGGCGTAATCACCATCATAGCGGTATTGGTTGGCCAGGTACAGGGAGTCGAACTGGATATATTGCCCCCAGCGGCGCGTATCGGCCCAATACATTTTGCAATCTGCCGGCAGGAATTGCAGCACAGCAGAGGCCGCCCAACTCTGGTGTCCGATCAGAATCTTGTGCTCCAGGTTATTGTCCATCAGAAATTGCGCAGCCGCCTTTCCATCCGAGAATGTGGAATTGACTTCATACTTCACCATGTTCACGCCGTGGTAGCTCTGGATGGCAAAGAGAAACGCCAGCAAATAACCGGCTACCCGTTGCGGCTTCAAAGACTTGAAGAGAGGCAGTGTGAGCTTATCCTTTTCATAATAAGCGGCAAGGCCAAAGACAAACAGCATTTCCACCATGATCAGGCCATGATGGCGATGCTGACCGATGTATTTGTAGGTTAGGATGTATAGCAGGCCACCGGTGCCACAGAGGAAGACGGCAAAGGATTTCAGCCGGGGCAGCATCAGCAGCACGAAGACGAAAAAGGCAAGCAGCGAAAAGCTGCGCATCGTGTCCACCGAGATGCTTTCAAAACCACCGACAGTGAGGCCATTGCCAATGGCAGTTTTGAACTGTGCAAAATGGTCGGGGATATCCAGTTTCGACGACACCGCTTTCATGCCCGGAATGGCCATATAGGGAATCAGATAGCCGCCCCCCACGAGCATCATCAACGAAGCGCCCAGCGTCTTTTTGTTGACCTGTTTTCGCTCCACCATTTCCCAGAAAAACAAAAGCATGATGGCAAAGGCCATCGGGAAAGCCATGCTATGCGTGTTGTATAGCCCGACTATAATCAGCGCATACACCAACGGGCGCTCAAAACGCTTGGGATAATACCAAAGTGTCAGCATCATGAAGAGTACTACGAGGCCATAGTTGCGGCCCACCACCGGATACTCATACACGAAGAACATGGACAGCACCAGTAGCGCCTTCACATAAAAAGGAAAGCGCAGCCGGAAGAGCATGAAGTAAATCACCACTGCCATGATGAGTGCCGAAACGATGTTGACCGTCACCAGTGGCAGCCCCATGTTGCCCAGCGGATACATGAGGAAGTACCACAACGGTGGGTGCCCAATCTGTGGAATCATCGTGCCGAACAACTCAGAAATGCTGACATGGCGAACCGTAAGCCAGTCGCTGCCTTCATCCCGCCACTGCTCGTGGTTGGCGATGCCTATGGCTACCAGCACCGCCCACACGGCGAAGATGCCCCAGAGGACACGATGCTGCCAGGCAGGCATGGGTGCCGGGCCGATAGAATTTTCGGGAGACGCCGGCTTGGGATCAGGATGCGAAACAGGAGGAGGAGTGGCCGGCCCTGCCGGATGAGGAGCGGGCCCTGCCGGATGCTTTTTGTGCTTGGACATTGGTGTAATACAGGCTCCGGGCGGAAAGGCAACAAATATAGGCGTCGGCTGTGCCTTGCCGCGGTGCGGCGGTTACCTTTGCGGCGCTTCAGACTATGGGTAGTTCCCCCGCCGTGCATCCTGCCGCCGCACCCGTCATTACCATCGGCAGTTTTGATGGTGTACATCTCGGTCATCGTGCCATCCTCGACGAGCTAAACCGCACTGCCCATGACTTGGGAGGAGCCAGCGTGGTGGTCACCTTCGAGCCGCACCCACGCAGTGTCCTTCGCCCCGATCAGCCGATTCAAATTCTGACTCCGTTGGAGGAAAAGCTGGCACTGTTGCATGAGGCCGGCGTGTCCCACGTGGAGGTCACTCCTTTCACGCTTGATTTCGCGCAATTGTCAGCAGAGGATTATGTCCGTCATTATCTGGTGGCTCAGTTGCACCCGGCTGCCATCGTTGTGGGCTATGACCACCGCTTTGGCCATGACCGCAAGGGCGACATGAACCTGCTGCGCACTATGGCACCTGAATTTGGATTTAGTGTGCATGAAATTCCTGCCCGTATGATTGAAGATGCAGCCGTGTCTTCCACCAAAATCAGGCAGGCGCTAAACGAAGGCGACGTCCGGCGGGCCGCCGATATGCTGGGCCGAGATTATTCCTTAAAAGGCACAGTGGTGCATGGCGATCATCTGGGGCGGCAATTAGGCTTTCCTACGGCCAATCTGGAGCCTTCGGATGCCAGCCAACTGGTGCCGGGAAGGGGCATCTATGCCACTCATGTACAGGTAGGGGCAGACGTATTTCCTGCCATGACGAGCATCGGCACCCGTCCGACGGTGAGCCGGGAAGGTCGCCAGTCCATCGAAGCCTGCCTGCTCGATTTTGACCGCGACCTGTATGGGCAAACGCTGCGCATTTCTTTCGTACAGCGCCTGCGTGATGAACTGAAATTTGATTCGCTGGAAGCGCTGAAAGCCGCTATTCGCCAGGACGAACGCGACACACGACGGGTGCTGGGCTTGGACTGAATGAGCCTTTCTGCTGAAGAGGTCCCAGGCATTGTCGTGCATTTTTCTTCTGTTTTCTAACCGAAACGTTCGGCCTTATTAAAAGCCAAGCTCCATCCATTTCCTTCAAAAAGAAATGATAGGAAAATGGCGAGGCAGTCCTCACGAAAAAGGTAGAGACTGCGTTGTTTTGAAGGAAGGCCTTCCCGTCCTTTCAGCTTTCATTTTCGCGTAATTTGAACCGTCTGCCTTTGCCCGGCAAGGGTGTTTCTTCCTAAATAAAAATTGGATCTCACATGCGGCAAGCACTACCTAAACCCATCCTGCTGCCCGTCATCTGGCTCATCGCCCTATTGCTGGCAGCGCCCCTTGCTCAGGCCCAGGAAGGGCACATGCAGGTGCTGAAGTTGCAAGGCTCAAGCGTGTCATTGCCGGCTAATGGCGCAGGTTTCCACGAGCTTGTTCGTCAGTATGCGAAAGAGCCTTCGCAGTGGATTTTACAATTTCAAAAGCTGCCCAACCGAGCAGAGCAAGAGCAACTGCAAAATGCCGGCATCCGGCTGCTGGCCTACCTCGGCAATCAGTGCTACGTGGCCTGGGTGCAGCCCGATATTGTAAGCGCCACGCCCCTTTTGCGCAGTGCCGTACCGATGGAAGCAGCGTGGAAAATCAGCACAACTTTGGCTGAATCGCTCCGTTCTACATCTCCCGTGTCCGTGGTGGTCAGTTGCGTGCCGGGCACTACCGAGCAGCAATTGCAGCAGGTGTTGGAAGGCCTGGATGGTAAGTTGGATGGTCGGGCGCTGAAAAATGCAGGCTTGTATCAATGCACCCTTCCGGGGACAAAAATCCAGAGCCTTGCAGCCTGGCAAAGGCTGGCGGCCATCAGCGCAGCGCACGAGCCTGTTCCGCTCAATCTGCAATCCGGGCGCGCTACCAAAGCCAATGTGGCACAGGCTTCCGTGGCGGCCGGCGGCTATGGGCTGTTGGGCGATAGCATTGCGGTGGGCGTAGGCGACAACACTTCTGCTCTTTACCATATCGACACCCGCGACCGCGTCACCAACTTCAATTTCTTTCCCTACAGCAACCACGGCCAGCACACGAATGGCACGGCAGGCGGCGCCGGCATTGTGGATCCGGCTGCGCTGGGCTTTGCGCCGCATGTAAGTCTGCTGGACCATGCCTACACCAATGTGTGGACGCAGACCCGCGAGATGGAGAGCTTCTACAACATGTCCGTCACGAACAACTCCTACGCGAATGTGGTGGGCAGTTGTACGGCTGCCGGCACCTACGACCTCTATTCGCAATATCTGGACAGCGTCACACTGAACTACCCGAATGTGTTGCATGTTTTTGCCGCAGGCAATGATGGCAACATGACCTGCAGCCCTTATCCGGCAGGCTTTGGAACCGTGTGCGGTGGTTTTCAGACCAGTAAAAATGTGCTGGTGGTTGCAAATTCTGCCAAGAACTATGTCATTGCCAGCGGCTCCTCAAAAGGGCCGGTAAAAGACGGACGGCTGCGGCCGGAAATCAGCGCCATCGGCTCCTCCGTTTATTCCACCATCGGCAACAACAGCTATCTGAGTGCCGGCGGAACGAGCATGGCCTCGCCACAGGTGACAGGCGGCACGGCCTTGCTGCAACAGCATTACAAACGCCTTCACTCCGGTACCTACCCTACTGCCGTGCTCACGAAAGCGCTTCTGATGAATGGGGCGCTGGACCTCGGCAATGCCGGCCCGGACTACAAGTATGGCTATGGCATGATGGACCTGCAACGCAGCCTGGCCATGATAGACAGTGCGCATTGGGCCACAGGCAGCATCTCCAACGGCAACAACCAGACGCCGGTCAGCATTACCGTTCCGGCCAACACTGCTCAATTGAAAGTGATGCTGGTCTGGGCTGACCCTCCGGCAAGCACCTCGGCTTCTACTCAACTCGTCAATGACCTGGACCTGAAAGTGACCGACCCGGCGAGCACCGTTCATCTACCGCTGGTGCTGACGCCTTCCAACCCGAATGCAGTAGCAGTAGCCAGCGCCGACCACCTCAACAACAGTGAGCAGGTAGTCATCAGCAATCCGGCAAGTGGCAGCTATTCCGTAGGCGTAAGCGGCTATTCCGTGCCGTTTGGGCCGCAGAGTTATGTGGTAGTGTATGACATCGTTCCGAAGGGAATTGTGATTACTTCTCCTTTCAAAGACGGAGCCTACAAGGCCAATGATGCCTCCAATTCGCTGGGCATTTACTGGACTGCCGATGCGAGCAGCAACACCTTTACCATTGAATACTCCACCAATAATGGCAGTACTTGGACGACGCTTTCCGGCAGCGTGCCCGCAAGCGACCGCTACTACAACTGGACACCTTCTTCCGGCATCAACAGCGCTCAATGCCTGCTGCGTATCACGCGCAATGTGAGCCTTGAAACTGCAACTGTCGGGCCTTTCACCATCAACGACCAACCTACGCTGAGCCTGAGCAGCAGCCAATGCCCGGGCTATGTGAACCTGCAATGGACCAGCGTAACC
>JAMIQN010000285.1:0-15915 GCA_035914595.1 Chitinophagaceae bacterium
CCGTGAATCCGCTACCCACGGTATCTATTACGGCTGCCGGCCCGACTGCGATTTGCTCGCTTTCCAGCGTAAATCTGTGTGCTGCAACCGGCTTCGTGACCTATCAGTGGAAGTTCAATGGCAGCAATATTGCGACCGGTGCAAATGGCGCCTGCTACAGCGCAAATGCTACCGGTAATTACACCGTAACCGTTTCAGATAACAATGGTTGCGTGAATACCTCCGTGCCTGTGGGCGTGCTGGTAAATCCGTTGCCTGCGGTATCTACCAATCCTACCGATACGATCACAATCTGTGGTGGTACGACTACTACGATCACCGGTGCACCTTGCAGCAATACGACCTACACGTATCAGTGGAGTAACGGCGCGGGTAATATTGGCGGTGCAGTTGGCTGTACTTACACAACAGGTACTCCGGGCGTCTATCGCATCAAGGTGACTAACATCCTCACCGGTTGTGCCGATAGCTCTAAGCCTGTAACAGTAATTACAACAACTCCGCCGACCGCTACGGCAACTCGTTTGGGTGCAGCTACCATCTGCGATGGCGATAGCTCACAATTGGTGGCCAATACGGGTACCGGCCTCAGCTATCAGTGGAATTTCAATGGCAACCCCATTGCGGGTGCTACGGGTAGCACTTACTATGCAAAGGGCCAGGGTAGCTATACGGTTACCGTGAGCCGTGGTTCCTGTTCGTCTGTTTCTCCGGCTGTGTCTATTACTGTCAATCCAGCACCGGCAGCCTACATCACGTACAACACTCCGCTGCAGTTCTGCGAGGGAAGTGCTGTAGCTCTGAATGCAAACCTCGGTACGGGTCTCAGCTATCGTTGGTATGTCAATGACACCCCGACCAGCAACACCTCGACCTTGTTTGTAGCCATGCAAACCGGTGTGTACTCCCTGCGTACTACCAATACGCTCGGATGCTCGTCCTTCTCTGATACCCTGAACGTTACCGTTTGGCCGGCTCCACACCCTGCTATCTCCATTACGGGTGAGGTGACCATGACCACTACGCAGACCTACGCTCAGTATCAGTGGTTCCTCAACAATGTGGCCATTGGTGGTGCAACTTCTCAGAGCTACACAGCTACAGAGAACGGCGCTTACAAGGTTCGCGTAATTGACTCTAATGGTTGCGAAGGCTATTCTGACCTGCAATTCATCCAGACCGTAGGCATCACGCCGACACCGTCCAGCCTTGCTATCAAGGTGTTCCCGAACCCGACTACCGGCATCCTGAATATCAGCTCGCCCGTGAAGGTGAAGGTCTCCCTGCATGACGTGACCGGTAAGATTGTTGCCGAAGCTTCTGACGTCAAACAACTTGACATCAGCCGCGTGGCCAATGGCATGTATCTGCTCTACATCTATGACATGAACGGCAACGCCATGCGCATAGACAAGATCAACAAGACGGCCAACTAAGTGTGTGGTTTTTATGAAACAGGAAAGCAGGCATCATGCCTGCTTTCTTGCTTTCAGCCCTTTGGGAATGAATGACAGGCGGCTCTGCTGCGATAAGGGCATTACAGTAGAAACAGCCTTCAAAAGAGTCTCTCATGGAAGCTTTAGCACGCTCGTTCTGCGTTCGGCCCTGTCAATCCCTAATTTCGCGCGCGTTTCATTTTTCAAAATCACTCCTTAAGTAATGCCTCTACAAGCCGGCATCGTCGGCCTGCCCAATGTGGGTAAGTCCACCCTCTTCAATGCGGTGAGCAATAGCGCAAAAGCGCAGGCTGCCAACTATCGTTTCTGCACCATTGAACCCAACGTAGGTCTCGTAGATGTGCCCGATACCAGACTGGCAGCCCTCGCCACTATTGTCAATCCTCAACGAATCGTGCCCACCACCATCGAATTTGTGGACATCGCCGGCCTCGTGAAGGGCGCCAGCAAGGGCGAAGGGCTTGGCAACAAATTCCTCGGTAATATCCGCGAAGTAGATGCCATTATTCACGTCGTTCGCTGCTTTGAAGACGACAATGTGCTGCGCGAAGAAGGCAATATCAATCCGGTTTCAGACAAAGAAATCATAGACACCGAACTGCAGTTGGCCGACCTCGCAAGCGTCGAAAAGAAGATGGCGCGCGTCGAAAAGCAGGCCAAGATGGACCCCAAGTTTCGTAAGGTGTACGACACGCTGAGCCGCGTAAAACAACACTTGGAACAAGGACAGAACGTGCGCGGACTGGGCCTCGAAGGCGAAGAACTGGAAGCCATCTACGACATCCATTTGCTTACGGCAAAGCCGGTGCTTTATGTGGCCAATGTGGACGAGGGCGGCATGAAGACAGGCAACAAATATTCGGCTGCGCTACAGGAAGCGGCCCATGCCGAAGGTGCCGGCATCATCATCATGAATAATTCCATCGAAGCACAGATTACTGAGATGGAAAGCGAAGACGACAAGGCACTGTTCCTCGAAGAATATGGCCTTGAAGAGCCTGGCCTTAATCGCCTGATTCGTGCGGCCTACGGACTTCTGAACCTCATCACCTACTTCACTGCCGGTGTGCAGGAAGTGCGGGCCTGGACTATCGGGCGCGGCTGGAAAGCCCCACAGGCCGCCGGTGTCATCCACAGCGATTTCGAAAAAGGATTCATCAAGGCGGAGGTCATTGCCTATGATGATTTCATTTCCCTCGGAGGTGAAGCCGGCGCCAAAGACAAAGGCCGCCTGCGCATTGAAGGCAAGGAATACATCGTGCAGGATGGCGACGTTATGCACTTCCGGTTCAACGTCTAAGGCTCCCGCCATCTGCGGGATTTTTCCGCTTTCTGTAGGTCTGTCATGACTCCGGCACCCCGGGGCCTTTGCCCTTCTGCTTACCTTCATGCCCATTTTTAAAAAGCCATGAAATACACAGCTATTGACCCGAAACTTTTCACCCAGAATCGCCAGCGGTTTACCAAGGCCATGAAGCCCGGGAGCCTCGCTATTTTTCCGGGCAATCCTGTGTCGCTCACCAATGGGGACCAGACCTACACTTACGTCCCCAATTCAGACGTACTCTGGCTTTCCGGCATCCGGCAGGAGCATACGATGGTGCTGCTTTTCCCCGATAACCCGGACACCTCCGCTCGCGAAGTGCTGGTGGTGCTGCGCCCCAATGAGCAGCTCGAAAAATGGGAAGGGCACAAGCTGACCAAAGAAGAAGCCACTGCCATTTCAGGCATCCGTAACGTACAGTTTGCCGATAGCGTGGACGCCCTGCTGCAGACCATGATGCACCATGCAGACACGGTCTATCTCAATACCGATGAAAATGACCGGATGGACGGCAGCCTGTATCGCCCCGACCTCGCCTTTGTCAGGAATTGGATGGCCCGATTCCCGCTCCATCATTACGAGCGTGCCGCCCGCATTATGAAAGAGCTACGCGCCATCAAGACCAAGGAAGAAATAGCCGTCGTGCAGCAGGCCATAGACATCACGGAGCTGGCCTTCCGCCGCGTCATGAAATTCCTGCAGCCCGGTGTGATGGAGTATGAAGTGGAGGCAGAGATCACACATGAATTTCTCCGCAACCGCGCCACCCGTCATGCCTACGGATGCATCATTGCTTCCGGTGATCGTGCCCGAGTGCTCCATTATGTAGAGAACAATCAGGAATGCCGCGATGGCGAATTGGTGTTGATGGATTTTGGCGCGGAGTATGGCAACTATGCGGCAGACCTTACACGCACCATTCCGGTGAATGGCAAATTCACGAAGCGCCAGGCGCAAGTGTACAACGCCGTTTTGCACGTTCACAATTTTGCCAAAGGCATCCTCAAACCGGGCATTTCCATCGTGGATTATTCAGAGAAAGTGAACAAGGAAATGGAGCAGCAATGCCTCAAGCTGGGTCTCATAACCAAGGCAGATATCAAGAATCAGAATCCTGCAGACCCTGCCTATCGGAAGTATTTCTATCACGGCGTTACACACCATCTTGGCCTCGATGTGCACGACCTCGGAACCCGCGTTGAGCCGGTCAAGGCAGGCATGTTGTTCACCGTTGAGCCGGGCCTCTATATCGAAGAAGAGCAGATGGGCATCCGCATCGAGAACGATGTCTGGATTACCCGCACGGGCAATCAGGACCTGATGAAGAACATTCCGATTACCGTAGAGGAAATCGAAGCACTGATGAAGCGGAAATAAGTTTCATTCTCGCTTTTTCAAAACAGTAAATGCCTTTTCCCACAACCGAGCTTTAATGAAAAACTCCGCCTTCAAGGGCGGAGTTTTGATTTGTTGTGGTTAGGCGAAAGGGAACAACCTTCAGCGCAGCCTATCCAGGCTTTTGATGAGCTTATCGTCTTTCCGGATGCCGCGCCATGCAAGGATTTCCATCACAATAGCAGCTACGGTAACCAGAATGCCGGGTAGCGTATAACTGATTCCTGTAGCAGGTGGCTGCTCGTTTTTCATCGAAGAAATTCGAAGCATTGTCAAGGCAATGACGGCTAAAGATGCAAGGACACTGAGCCAAACCAACCTCTTCTGCCGCTTTCGGTCCATGAAAAAGAAGATGGTCACCAGGGGCAGCAAGGTGGCAATTGCAGCAACGACAAACAATGGGATAGATTGTCGTACCCCTTCAAACCTTGGGTCGGTAAAGCCTGCAATAGTGTAGCTGTAGAGTGGATAAATGAACAGCAGCCCGTTGAGCATTGCTGCCAGAAAAAGCCACAAGGACTGAATGCGTTGGATCACGGATGAAAAGAATTAGGGTGCCTACGAAATAGTGGTGCCTCCAAAATACGGATTGAGGAAGGCCGGCAGGTGAATACCCTCTGGCGTCTGATTATTCTCCAGCAGACAGGCTACAATCCGGGGCAGGGCTAAGGACGAGCCATTGAGCGAATGCAAGAGTTGTGCCTTCCCATCCTGACCACGATACCGAGCCTTCAAACGATTCGTCTGGAAGGTCTCGAAATTGCTCACCGAGCTTACTTCCAGCCAACGTTCCTGGGCTGCGCTCCACACTTCGAAATCATAGGTGAGTGCGGATGAAAAGCTCATGTCGCCGCCACAAAGACGAAGAATCCGATACGGCAATTCCAGCAGATGCAGCAGGCGCTCCACATGGCCGACCATCTCTTCCAGCACCTCATAACTACGCTCCGGCTGCACGAGCTGCACCACCTCCACCTTGTCGAACTGATGCACCCGGTTGAGGCCGCGCACATCCTTGCCATACGAGCCCGCTTCACGACGAAAGCAGGGTGTGTAGCCCGTCATCTTGATAGGTAAATCCGCTTCGGCACTCAGCGTGTCACGGTAGAGATTGGTGAGGGGCACCTCCGCCGTCGGGATGAGGTAGAAGTCATCCGCACCGGCATAGTACATCTGGCCTTCCTTGTCGGGAAGCTGGGTGGTTCCAAAAGCAGAAGCCTCATTCACCATGTAAGGCGGATAGAATTCTGCGTAGCCGGCCTGAATGTTATAGTCGAGGAAGGCCGTGATCAACGCGCGTTGCAGGCGGGCGCCCTGCCCTTGATAGACGGGGAATCCGGAGCCGGTAATCTTCGTGCCCAACTCAAAATCTATGAGCTTGTATTTCGCGGCCAGCTCCCAGTGGGGCAGCTTTTGCGCCGATAGGTCCGGCTTGGTGCCGCCTTCTCGCACCACTTCGTTTTCCTCCGGTGTCTTGCCTTCCGGCACGGACGAATGGGGCAGGTTGGGCAGGCGAAGCAACAACTCGTTCAGTTCTGCATCGGCAGCACTCAGCTTTTGCGACAGCTCCTTCTCTTCACTCTTACGCGCAGCCACTTCTGCTTTCAGCGCCTCAGCTTCTTCGCGTTTTCCGGCAGCCATCAACTGGCCGATTTGCTTGCTGGATGCATTGATGGAAGCAGCGGCAGCCTCAGCAGTCACCTGAAGTTGGCGGCGGGCAGCATCCCGCGCGATGATTTCATCTACCAATTGGGGTTCGGCGAAATGCTTCTTGCGCAGGCCTTCGCGAATACGGGCGTCATCTTGACGAAACAGGGAAATAGACAGCATAAAAAAACCTTCCAGGTCTCAACGACCGGAAAGGTCAGTGCCTGGGCGGGCAAAGATAAGATGGGGGAAAGAGGCCTGCCGGCGATGCTTTTCGGCTACGGCACCTCTACCGCGTTAAGAATCTGGCGCAGCACATCTTCCGAGCTGATGTTCTCTGCCTCGGCTTCATAAGTAACCCCGATGCGGTGGCGCATCACATCTGCACAAATGGCGCGGACGTCTTCCGGGATCACATAGCCGCGCCGCTTGATGAAGGCATAAGCCTTGGCAGCGAGTGCCAGTGAAATGCTGGCGCGGGGCGAGCCTCCGTAAGAAATAAGGGCCTTCAGCTTCGGCAATTTGGCTGCTTCGGGGTAACGCGTCGCAAAGACGATATCGAGGATGTACTGTTCAATTTTTTCATCCATATACACCTCGCGCACCAGCTTGCGGGCAGCTACGATTTCCTGAGGATCCACAACTGCATTGATGGTAGCAGCACCGGCAGGGTTCAGGTTTTGGCGGATGATGAGACGCTCTTCTTCTTTCTCAGGATACGTGATAACGACCTTCAGCATGAAGCGGTCCACCTGTGCCTCCGGCAGTTCGTAGGTGCCTTCCTGCTCAATCGGATTTTGCGTAGCCAGCACCAGGAAAGGCTCTTCCAGTTTGTAAGTGTGATCGCCGAGTGTCACCTGACGCTCCTGCATGGCTTCCAGCAAAGCACTTTGCACTTTAGCCGGAGCGCGGTTGATTTCATCGGCCAGGATGAAATTGGCGAAGATGGGACCCTTGCGCACCGAAAATTCATGCGCCTGCGGGTTGTAGATCATCGTGCCGAGCACGTCTGCCGGCAGCAAGTCGGGCGTGAATTGAATGCGGCTGAACTTGGCGTTGATGGCTGCTGCCAGCGATTTGATAGCAAGGGTCTTGGCCAGGCCGGGAACGCCTTCCAGCAATACGTGGCCGCCGGCCAGCAGGCCAATGAGCAGGCGCTCCGTCATCATGCGTTGTCCAACCACTGCCTTGTTCAGCTCCATCATCAATAATTCGATGAAGGCACTCTGGCTGTGGATGCGTTCGTTGAGTGCGCGGATATCAGGCGCTGAGGTTGCGGAAGGGATTTCCATAGGCTGCCAAAAGTAAAAGGCACACCAACAGTAAGCCGGAGCCTTCAGGGTTTTAAAGAAATTTTTTGTTGGCAAACGCGCGGCAGTCGGGGCTGAATGAAATGCCCGCTTCGCCCCTTCGTACTTTCGTGCTCCTCGATTGGGAAAGGGATGCATGGGCTGGCATCGGTCGGTTTTTCTTCTTCAAGAAAGAAATTGCTCACGGCTGTAAAACCAAAATCCCTTCCCCCCCTTTATCAAAGCAACATCGTGCAGCAAACACAGGAATTGAAAGGCTGGCAGGGCGTGGAAGCACTGCTTCAAAAACGCTTTGGCAAGCTACCTGACATGGAAGCAACGCTCTTCCTGATTGGCATCAACGAATTGGGCCGCAATCCGGACGCGGGCGGCTTCACCAAAGAGCAGAAGGAAGACCTCATTCACATTGCCGTGTGCACGCTGCTCTCCCAGGTAGGTTATTACCGCCTCGACCACCGCGACGAAGACGGCTGGCCTCATTTTGAAAAACTAAACCCCATCGAACACATGACGATGCCGGAGCAGGAAAGTATTCTCAAAGCCTGCATCGTCCACTATTTCGGTCTTGATGAATAGACGATAATTCAGGGCGGCAATGCAGCTTTTCAAAGCCCGACTGATTTCGCTTTTCATCTTGCAAAAATCTTCTTCAACTGACCGCAAAAATTCTCATCACATGAAGGCGCATCTCTTGCTTCTCGGCCTTTGCCTTTTTCTGTTCTCCTGCAAAAAGGGCGATGATGCACCGCCTGAAATAGGCGGTAAAGGCGGCCTCGCCACGCTGAAGATCACACCCCGGCATCATGGCCGGCAGATTGATAGCTGCATGATCTATATCAAGTATGATGCAGTCAATCCGCCTGCCGATTCTGTGTATGATGATTCGGCCCGCTGCGTGCTCATCAATGGCATACCGATCGCCACATTTGCCGGCCTGAAAAAAGGCAACTATTACCTCTTTGGCTATGGCTGGGATCCGCTCCTTTCTCCGCCTCAAAATGTGCGTGGCGGCATACCCTGGACGGTGACGGAAGAAACTTTGCAATCCATCAATGTGCCTGTTTCAGAAGATTGATTTTTCACCCAAGGCCGGCGGCCATTTCTTAACCAAATGCAGTTGTCCATAGTAGTAGCAGTAGCAGAAGACCGGGCCATCGGGCGCGATGGAGGCCTGCCCTGGCGCCTGCCTGCCGACCTGCAATACTTTAAGAGCGTAACGATGGGCAAGCCCGTCATTATGGGCCGGCGCACCTGGGAAGAACGACAAGGAAAACCGCTGAAAGGGCGCCTCAACATCGTGCTGTCGCGACGGCCGCAGGCATTACCCGAAGGAGTGCTTCAGGCTGCTTCGCTGGAGGAAGGCATTGCCCTTGCCGCACAGGCCGGCTTTGCCGAAGCTGCCGTCATCGGTGGTGCGTCTTTGTTTGCCGAGGCTGCTTTGCGTGCGCAGGTACTGCATCTCACGCGCGTCCACACCCGAGTGCCGGATGCAGACACGTTTTTTCCTGAGATAGATTTTAGCCCTTTTGATTTAGTGTGGACAGAAGAACACGCTGCCGATGAACGAAACGAACATGCCTTCACGTTTCAACGTTGGGAGCGCCGAGCCTCATGAATTTTTTCCAGTTGAAAGAATGGTTGCGATATCGTAGTCGGGCAAAAGGCCGGCATGGCACGCATTCGCCCTTTGTGTACCGCATGGTGGAGACGGCCCTGATGCCGGATCTGCCGGAGGATGTTCTCGATGCATTGCGTAAGAAGAGTGATTCCCGCTACCGTTTTGGACAGGCCGCCACGCTGTTTCGATGTGAGTTATTCCTGAGCCAGGAAGCGGAAGATGCAGGGCAGACCTGTATTGAAAGATTACGCGCCGCTATCAACTATCAGAAGGAAGATGTGATGCAGAAATTATCAGTCCTAAGGAATGGCTGCTGCCTCATCTTGCCCGACATCCACGAAACGCCCGACACAGTAGCTCTTTGGGCCGCTTTGTGTGCGGACCGGCGTGTCAATCTCAGCATTGACCTGTGGTATATCGGTCTGCTTTTTTTCAAAGAAGATTTTAAAGCGAAGCAGCATTTTGTCCTTCGCTGTCGCGAGTAGCTGGTGCATCAAACAGGGCGTGTGCTGAAAGATCAGGGCCCATGCGAAAAGAGCGGCGATGGAGCGGCGTCAGCCCATGCCGGGCCACGGCCTCCCGATGTGCTTTGGTGCCATAGCCTTTGTTTTCATCCCAGCCGTAGAGCGGATAATGCTCGTGCTGCTGCAGCATGTAGGCATCGCGATAGGTCTTTGCTAAAACAGAAGCCGCAGCGATAGAAGCAAAACGCCCGTCGCCACCCACCACGCAGCAATGCGGAATGCCTTCGTAACGCGTAAACCGGTTGCCGTCTATCAGCAGATGTTGTGGGGCAATCTTCAGCCCTGCAATGGCCAGGTGCATCGCTTTGAAAGTGGCGCGCAGGATGTTGATGCGGTCTATTTCTTCATTATCTACCGAGGCTACAGCCCAGGCCAGCGCTTCTTTTTCGATGACAGGGCGCAGCTTTTCGCGAAGTGCAGCACTCAACTGTTTACTGTCGTTGAGCAGGGGAATGGTACAACCTTCAGGAAGAATGACTGCTGCTGCAAACACAGGCCCTGCAAGGCATCCGCGGCCGGCTTCATCACAGCCTGCTTCCAACAAACCGGGTGTATGAAATGCCTCCAGCGCCATGACTGCAAGTTCGCAGATGAAGGAAAAGATTCTTTTGGGCTATCCTCGTTTTTGCGTCGTCGTCAATTGCCCGGGTCGGCATTCCTTCGGCCTTCAAAAGTTTTTCTTCCGCGCCGCGGGTCTTTGACCTCATTAATCTTCATGTAATCGCCGAGGTAGTTGGGATAATACAGGTCTTCGAGATGCACGAATTCATCGCCTCGCATAAACATGTCCATAGACACTTCTGAGAAGTCTTTCTTGCCGCAGCCCGCCAATAGCTCCATGGCAGCCTTCAGTGTGTTTTCGTGGAAGTAAAAGACGCGGTCTTTTTTCTCTGCCACTACCAGCCCTTTCATCAGCATCTTGTTCTGTGTGGTGATGCCGGTAGGGCATTTGTTGGTGTTGCAACGCAGGGCCTGAATGCAGCCTAAGGAAAACATGAAACCACGTGCGCTGTTGCACATATCCGCACCTAAAGCCAATGCCCGAAGCAATGAGGCGCCCGTCAAAATTTTGCCGCTGCAAATGAGCCGGAGCTTATCCCGAATCTGATATTTCTTCAGCGTCTTGTGCACGAAAATCAAGGCAGGTTCCAAGGGGATGCCCACCGTATCCACAAACTCCAACGGTGCTGCACCCGTGCCTCCTTCCGCGCCGTCCACGGTGATGAAATCCGGATAAATCTGCTGCCGGTTCATCTCCTCACACAGCTCGATAAACTCTTCCGTCCGGCCAATGCAAAGCTTGAAACCGACGGGTTTTCCACCACATAATTCGCGCAACGATTGGATGAATGCGATGAAGCCTTTTGCATCATGAAATGCGGTGTGGCTGGGTGGAGAAATCACATCCTTGTGCGGCTCAATGCCTCGGATGGCAGCAATTTCTTTAGAGACCTTGGCAGCCGGCAGCACGCCACCATGGCCGGGCTTGGCGCCCTGCGAAATTTTCAGCTCAATCATCTTGACATGAGGGTGTCTGGATTTTTCGCGGAAGGCATCTGCATCAAAATTTCCGTCTTTGGTTCGGCAGCCGAAATAGCCGGTTCCAATTTGCCAGCAGATATCGCCGCCCCCTTCCAGATGGTAAGGAGTGAGCCCCCCTTCACCGGTATTCTGAAAGAAGTGCCCCCGCTTTGCTCCCAGGTTCAGCGCCCGCACGGCATTTTCACTCAAAGCACCAAAACTCATCGCAGAAATATTCAACAACGACGCGTTGTAGGGCTGTGTGCATTGTGCCCCACCAACCATAATTCGCGGCAGTTCCTTCATCATGGGAGCCGCATAGATGGAGTGGCGTAAGCCTTCGTAAGCATCGGTGGTGATGTTCTGCTGCGTGCCGAAAGGCGAGGTGGCTTCTATGTTTTTCGCACGTTGATAAGCCAGCGCACGATGGGCTCTGGAAAAGGGTTTGCCGTCTATGTTTCGCTCAATGAAATACTGCTGCAATTCCGGCGAGATGAACTCGAAGAAATACCGGAAATGGCCCAGCACCGGGAAGTTTTTCAGGATGCTGTGCCGGCTTTGAAATACGTCGAAGAGGCCGATCAGCAAAAGGATTCCGACGACAATCGGCAGCCATATCCAGCCGGAGAAAAACCAGGAAATGGCAATCGAAATGAACAGAAGTAAGAAGCCGTAAATGAAGAACCTGTTTCTCATGAGCACATCCTTGATGGGGCTAATCAAGGTAGATGAATTTCAAAAAAGGCTTCTGTAGTGCAGCCTCATGCAGGCATTGCAACGGTGCAGTTTCGTAGGCGTTCTGCTTTCTTTGCAGGGCAAAAAATGCAGCATCATGAAGACACTCCTTCTTAGTCTTTCGCTCTGCCTTCCTTTGGCAGCTTTTGCCCAGACGCCGGTGCAGGTGGCCGATAGCAGCATTACCTCGCTGGGCCTGGGCGGCTCTGCGGAAGTAGGCTACGCTTTCGCTAAAGGCGATGTCATCACCATGACTGCGAGCTGCTCTAAAAAAATTCAGCGGGTGATGGCCTATCGCTATCCCGAGAACCAACTGGGCCGCGACCGCGAAACCAAGAATCCCAAGCTCAGCTTTACGATGGCTGAAGCCGGCATCGTCATCTTTCAGTTCGTTTCCGACCGCGGCGGCCACAACAAAATTCACTACCGCATCACGCGCACACCTGCCAGTGCCGAAACGCAGCACTACAGCACACGCATCGTGTGGGAGCCGCCTACCGACCGGCCCGGCAAGCCCATCCCGAAGCGGGTGGAGTAATCAGAAACGGGCCGGCTCTTTTGTTGCCGTCAATTCTGCTATTCTCCGACATTTGCCGCGCCCATGCCAGAAAAGCTGAACCGACCCATCCGAGTGCTCGTCGCCAAAGTGGGTCTTGATGGTCATGACCGCGGTGCGAAAGTGATTGCCACGGCCCTGCGCGATGCAGGAATGGAAGTGATTTATACCGGCCTGCGTCAGACGCCCGAAATGGTGGTCAGTGCGGCCCTGCAGGAAGATGTGGATGCCATTGGCGTTTCCATCCTCAGCGGTGCCCACAACACTGTTTTCCCCAAGATTCTTCAATTGATGCGCGAAAAAGGACTGGATAATGTGCTGCTCACCGGCGGCGGCATCATCCCCGAAGACGATGCGCAGAAGCTGTATGAATTGGGCGTAGGCAGGCTCTTCGCGCCCGGCGCGCCCACTCACGAAATAGCCGACTTCATCCGGCAGTGGGTGCAGGCGCACCGCTAATTGCACCGCTTTTCTGCAGCAGCCCGGCATTCAAGAATCAATCTTTTTTCTCCTTACCATTTTCAAAACCTGATGTATCAGACAATCAAGACAGAATTAGCAGAAGGCATTCTTACCATCACCATCAACCGGCCCGATAAACTCAACGCACTGAACAAAGACGTCATTGCGGAGCTAAGTGCGGCAATCAGCGAAGCCATCGTCAATGAGCAGGTGAAGAGCGTGTTGCTGACGGGTGGGGGTGAAAAGGCATTCGTAGCCGGTGCCGACATTTCAGAGTTTACCGCGCTCGATGCAGCCGGCGGTTCAGCATTGGCGCGCCGCGGCCAGTCAGAGGTTTTCGACAAGATTGAAAACAGCCCCAAGCCTGTGGTAGCAGCTGTGAATGGATTTGCGCTGGGAGGAGGTTGTGAGCTGGCCATGAGTTGTCATTTTCGTACGGCCAGTGAAACGGCCAAATTTGGCCAGCCGGAAGTGAACCTCGGCCTGATTCCCGGCTATGGCGGCACCCAGCGTCTCACCCGCCTGATTGGTAAAGGCAAGGCTATGGAACTGACGATGACCGGCGATATGATTGGTGCTGCCGATGCCTGCAGTCTGGGCCTTGTCAATCATGTTTTTCCTGCGGAATCGCTGATTGCAGAGACGCGAAAAATCCTGCTCAAGATTGGCCAAAAGGCGCCCTTTGCGGTGAGCCAGGCCATTGCCTGCATCAATGAAGCCGCAGCAGGCAGCGGTGCCGGTTTTGAAATGGAAATTGAGCGCTTCGGGCGCTGCTTTGCAACCGAGGATATGCGCGAGGGCACCGGCGCATTTTTGGAAAAGCGCAAACCCGTGTTCAGCGGAAAGTGAGGCACAGCAAGGTTTTGCAGCAGGCAAATGGCCTTTTGTGAAAATTGAAAATTCCTATCTTGTACGCTCAAAAATTTACACTCTCCATGCGGAAATCTTTCCTCCACAGCCTTATCGCCGGTGTGTGCTTAGTGGCTGTGGCTGCTCCGGTTGCGCAGGCTCAACAAAAATGGACCCGCTATCGCGCGCCGGAATTTGTGGAGCGCCCGGGCTGGAGCCTTGGCATGCACTTCGGCCTCTCCGACCTATGGGGCGATGTGGGCACCAAATCACCGCTCGACCATTACGCCAACAAGCACTATTGGGGAAGTCCGCATTTTATGGGTGGCGTGTTTGCACGCTATGCACTACATCCGGGTTTTGTGCTTCGTGGCTCCATTGATTATGGTTCCGTTTATGCGAATGATAACTGGAACGAGAACAAATCCGACAAGGCAACCAGCCCGGACGATATTGCCTTTCAGCGCTTCAGTCGTAATCTGGATGTGCAGAGCAATATCTGGGAAGGCAATATCCTGTTTGAGATCAATCCGCTGCGCCTCGGCAATCTGGAGAAACACAGCGCCAAGAAGCGGATGCAACCCTACATCCTGTTGGGTGGCGGCTATTTCCACTATCGTGCGAAAGGCACCTATGTGCCGCGTGGCAGTGATGGCCGCCCGAATGGACAGGGCCGTCGGGTAGATCTGGACAATCTCTATCTTGAAAATCAGGGGCCGCAAAGCCCTGAAGTGGATTCCATGCTCACAGCAGCGGGCCTGACCCTGCCTACCGGACCTACCAAAATGTGGGTGCCCCAGGTGTGCGGAGGTATCGGAGTTCGGTGGGACCTGGCCGATCAGGTTTCCCTGGGTATTGAATACCTGTATCGCTACACCTTCACCGACTATCTGGACAACGTGAGCGGCACCTATGTGGATCCCCGCGTATTCGACATTATCCACCATGATGACCCCGAGAAGGCACAAATGGCTAAGGATATGTATGATAAGAGCTGGATTCTTGATAAGGATGCCACACATAAGCCCGGCGACCTCCGGGGCGATGCCAGCACCAAAGACGCTTACTCCACGCTGTCCATCTCAGTGTTTTTCCGCCTGAAGACGAAGCGCGTACCCTGGTGGTATCAGCCCGGCCCCGGCGTGTATTAACAGCCCCTGATTGAGTATGTTTGGAAGCCGCTCTGAACATGGAGCGGCTTCTTTATTGGTACAATGGCCGTTAAAGAAATTCTGTAGAAAATGCTGCTGGTACCCAACGTTTTTGAGAAAGATGCAGTCTTATAGGGACGAAATCCGTTGGGGAAGAAAATCTCTACTGAAAATTCAATGGATATCGTTTTCCGCCGTATCAAGCGCCGTTGTAGGATGTGGCGCAAGCCCCGGCTCTTAAATTCAAATCACCTGACAATCATGAAAACACAGATACGATATGCATTCGTATGCATGATGCTGGCCTGCATGGCAATGGGGTACGGTGTGCAGGCACAGAAGCCGCAGTTGGTGGAAGACATCGTGCCGGGACCGCAGGCATGGGCAAGCTCCTCTCCGAATAGTCTGGCCCCCTACGGGGAATGGCTGCTTTTTGCAGCATCGGATACGACCTATGGCCAGGAGCTATGGCGCTGGAAGCAAATGGGTACACCCGCCGAAAGGCTGACAGATAATAATTTGAAAGCCCAGTCCGGTTGTTATTTTTCAGGGGTTTCCTATTTGTCGACACCATTGCCCGAGTTTAAAGGAAGCATCTATTTTGTTTCCTACGTGGGATTCAGTGCCTTGCGTTTGATCAAGTACAATGGTGTGATTCCACCAGATACGGTAGGAGATTCTGCCATGGCGCATGCATCAGGCTTGTCAACGGTCATGCAGAACAGGATTTATTTTTATGGTACGGCCTATAATAATGGCACCAATACCTGGAACATAAGGATTTGGAGCTATGACGGTGTGCATCCGCCTGTGTGGGAAATAGACCTTGGCCCCATTCGAAATAATGGACATGGAGGGAATGGCTTAACTGACTTTGTAGCCTATAGGGATAAGATTTATTTCCCAAGTGACAGCCAAAATATAGGGCCAGAGTTATGGAGTTTCGATCCTGCAACTCATTCGGTGCACCAGGTAGCGGACATATGGCCGGGCATCAAGGGGGCAGACGTAAGAGACCTGACGGTGGCAGGCAGCAAACTCTATTTCACAGCGAATGACTCGTTGCACGGTGGAGAGTTGTATGCTTATGATGGCACTACAGTTACCCGGCTCACAGACTTACTACCCGGCCCGGGCAACGGAATTTCTAATCAGGGCACTACGACTGGCCTGACAATATGTTATCATCAGGGAGGCATCTTCTTTGATGGCAGGGAGACGCCCAATCAGGATGCGCTCTACCGCTATGACACGGCCAGTGGCATGGTGACGAAGGTGTTTGACCTGTCACCCAATGGAGGGGGGTACACCAACTTCTATTCTACCCCTAATAATCTGTTCTTCAATGCGAGAACCCAATCGGGAG
>JAMIQN010000286.1:0-7648 GCA_035914595.1 Chitinophagaceae bacterium
CCTTTACAAGTCATGCTCAAAGCAATGCGAGGAGCGAGGAGTGGGGATTTTGGATTCGATGTTTTGAGGGAAAGGGGGGCTGCGCCAAGCCGTGTTGAAATTGGCTGATAACCGACTTTGTAATGGAATAGTTCGTTGGTGTGCTGTCGTGCCGAAGCATCATCCGTTTGTAAATGACGGCGCTTGCCCGTTATCCAGGCGTTGAGGTATTATTTTGTATCCGTTCAATGAAGGTGATACAGCTTTCTAAAGATTGTCAGATCCGGCAGCCTGCGGGAACTGCGCAAAATCATTGTAGTGCATGAATAAGAGGTTTTGGATACTGCTTTGCCTGTTCTCCCTGCCGGGCCTTAATGTAAGCGCCCAGGTTGGGAAATGGGGGAATATATGGGTACAAGGTGATGTCAAAACTTTCACTACTACTTTCAATGGAAGCAATACGCCTATCAATCAGGCGCCTTACCCTGTAAACCAGCTTTATTTTCATGGAGGTAATTCCAATATCTGCGATTCTGCGGGCAACTTAATGCTGGTCAGCGATGGGTACAAGATCTATGACAGAAATCTGAGCCTTATAGAAGGAGGAGATACGCTGGTGTCGCATCTTCTTTATGATTATTATGATGGCTCAAGCGTTTCCCCCCAATCCTCCATCATCCTTCCCTTCCCAAACGGGAAATACCGGATGATAACGCCCACCGCTTCGGACTCTGAAGTCCTGAACTACTGGTGGAATCATCCTGAAAAAGAGCGGGCGCTCTTCGACCTGCTGCTTTATGATGAGATAGACATGAATGCCAATGGAGGTGCCGGCAGGGTAACTAAGCGCATGGTGCCGCTGCTGCGGGATGTGAAGCTGAGCAAGACCCAGATGATGGCCTGCCGCCATGGAGACGGCCAAAGCTGGTGGTTGCTCAAGCAGGCCTCCGACACCAACATGATATACAAGTTCCTCTTTACCGCCGATTCGGTATATGGCCCCTACATCCAGGGCTTTTCTGAGCCGCACTTTACCAAGTGGGATGTGTGCGGACAGGCTATGTTCTCAGCCGATGGAACGAAGTATGCCACCACCACGCTGCGTGCCGGAAAGGTATTTATTGCCGACTTCGACCGTTGCAGCGGTATGTTATCCAATCCCAAGGTGGTGGATATACCCCTACAACTCAGCCAGAATCCAGCGGATTCTGCGGAGCGGGACAGCAGCGCAGTCGGCCTTTGCTTCTCGCCCAATGGACGATTTCTGTACGTCAGCGGCTTTTTCACTGTGCAGCAATATGATTTGCAGGACAGCAATCCAGCCACGGCCTGGACCCTGCTGGGCGGGCCGGATACCACGTGGCAGGTTTTTCAGCGATACGATAATATTTACCCGGGGCCGGATGGTCGGCTGTACATCGGCAATTTGGGTGGCCTCCAAGGCCAGATGAGCGTGATTACCAATCCTGATGCCAAGGGTGCGGCTGCGGGGTTCTGCCCAAAATGCCTGCGATTCCCAAGCTATCTTTTCTTTGGCGTAACCCGGTATATGTCCGTTACCAATCCTCCCTGCATGCCCAATTACAGCCTTGGGCCTGCCAACCCCATTTGCTATCCTACTGTAGCAGTGCCGCACAAGCCCGTTCCTTTGGCCCCGCTTCGCATTTATCCCAATCCGGCTCACAGCACAATTATCGTGGAGACCAGTCAAGCCGGTTTGTTAGAGCTATATGATTATGCAGGTAAGCGGATTAGCACATTACATCTGCAAACCGGAAAGTTTTCAATAGAAGTGCAAGACTTTGCTACGGGCATTTATCTGTACAGGTTTGTCCGAGAGCATGGTGAGAGAATTACCGGAACAATAGAGGTAATTAGGTAGTATGGATTGAAGTATTCCTGAAGGAAATTCTTCAAATGGCAGCCGACGAGATCCATGTAGGATTAGGGAATTGTGAAGCAATCAATACCTCTTTCACCCTCCTG
Organism: Chitinophagaceae bacterium; assembly: GCA_035914595.1. GTDB lineage: Bacteria > Bacteroidota > Bacteroidia > Chitinophagales > Chitinophagaceae > UBA1952. The sequence continues at coordinate 1,966 of JAMIQN010000286.1, forward strand.
CCAACGCCCACCCCCGATACATTATTTTTGCGCTCTATTCTATGAACGCCATCCTGCTCTACATAGACCCCGGCACCGGCAGCCTATTGCTCCAGTTTCTGATTGGCGTTGCCTTGGCTGTCTCCATGTTTTTCAAAGCCATCCGCCACAAACTCCGCTCTTTTTTCGGGCGTAAGAAGGAAGCGGAATGAGTGAGCAAAACTATTCCGGCAGGCACCCTGCCTCTTTCCGCGACCCCTGCGGTTTCGTCTTTCAAAACGCAGGCACCTACTACCGTGCCGTAATGCCCGAAGGCCGTGCGGATTACGACCGGCTCATCCAAAGTGGCCTCTATGCCGAACTCCTCCGGCAAGGCTGGATCATCGCCCACAACACGCTACCGGACAACACACTGCTTCCCGAAGCATCGCTGGTGCTGCAACCCGAGCAACTTCATTGCTGGACCTACCCCTATGAATGGACTTTCCACCAGCTTCGTGCAGCAGCATTGCTCACCCTTCGCCTGCTACGGACCGGCCTGCAGCACAGCATGATTCTCAAAGACGCCAGCGCCTTCAATATCCAGTTTGTCGGCAGCCGGCCCGTGCTGATTGATAGTCTCTCGTTCGAGGGTTATGAGGAAGGAACGCCCTGGCAGGCTTTCCGCCAGTTTTGCCAGCATTTTCTGTATCCGCTGTTTCTGTTGCAGCAATCTCCGGAACTGCCACCGTCGTTTTGGATGGCTTTTTCCGATGGCCTTCCCGCCCGCGTCACGGCCTCGCTCCTGCCTTGGAAAAGCCGCCTGAACTGGAACAAACAGCTCTATGTTTTTCTGGCTGCAAAGCTGTCGCGGAAGCAGGGCGCCGCGTCACGCAGCTACCGGATATCGAAGCAAAAGATTTTACAGAACGTCGCCCATCTGGAAGACCTCATCCAGGGGCTGAAGCCGCGCCAGCAACCGGCTGTCTGGGCCAACTACTATGACCAGACCATCCTGAGCAATGATTACCTGACGGCAAAGCAGCAGGTGCTGGAAGAATGGTTGCAAAGCCTGCACCCCGCGCGGGTCATTGATGTAGGATGCAATACCGGCAGCTTTAGCCTGCTGGCGGCAAAGTATGCAAAGGAGGTCATCGCTTTTGATGCCGATGCTCCTTCGGTGGATCAGATTTTCTGTAAGACGCAGTCTGAGAATATTAAGGGCATTTACAGCCTCGTCGCAGACTTCAGCAACCCCACGCCGGCCCTTGGCTGGGCGAATGCGGAGCGCAGTGCTTTGCTGGATCGGCTGCGCGGCGATGTGGTGCTGGCCCTGGCACTGGTGCATCATCTGGCCATCGCCGGCAACCTGCCTTTCCATTACCTCAGCGAATGCTTTGCGCGCATCTGCACCGGCAGGCTCATCGTGGAGTTTGTACCAAAGAGCGACCCCAAAACGCAGTTGCTGCTGCAGGCACGAAAAGACATTTTCCCCGACTATCATCAGGCTGCTTTTGAAGCCGCTTTTGCGCAGCATTTTGAAATAGAAAAATGCCTGCCGCTGCCTCATTCCGAGCGCCTGCTCTACCTGATGCGGAAGCGCTAAGGTTGCCGGTCTTCCACCGTAAAAGACTGCTCCGGTAAGAGTTTGTAATCCGTGCCGGCCAGATGGTTGAACACCAGGCGCAGGAGGTTCACGTTTGTAAAGCTGTCGGGCAGGCTATGGTAATCACGGTCCGGGAAATAGACAGCACAGAGGTTTCGGAAATTTTCGGGATGCACCTGCCCATCCATTGGCCGCCGATAGCCATGGTCGCCTAAGGCCAGAATGCAGGCCGTAGGGTCATCGCGCAGGATGGCATCTACCATCGTGCGCAGCTTGCCATTTGCATGATGAATGGCATAGCCATAGTAGCGCAGGTCGTTGCTGCCATTGATGGCCTTGATGGTGTTCATGGGCAGCAGGTGATCGCTGCTATCGTAGAAATAACGGTTGTGCGGCATCATGAAATGGGCATACAAAAAGACCGGTTTCGACTTCTGCCGCTGCGCTTCCTGCAATACCATGTTCACCCCTTCATTGTTGTAGTCGTCCATCTTGTAGAAGACAGAGTAGCGATAGTTCGGGTCGCTCTTGATGTGGGAACGCTCGCGCAGGTAAGGCAGGTAGCCATTCTTCCAAAAGAATGAAAAGGAAGTGCCGGTAAAAGGACTCTTGGTAAGCACGATGTTGGGCACGCTGTGGCCCTGTTGCCCTGCAAAGTCGAAGAGAGAATGAACGCGCAGTTCATATCCGGCCTGCCGCAACCGGTCGGGTAAGGAAGCATGCCGGATGGCTGCTATGGCCTGCTGAACACCCCGTGCATCGCAGCGGCTGACGGGCTTCGAGTAGGCCGTGAAGTAATTCATGTGAAACAGCGAAGCCATTGAAAAGACGGTGCTGTTGTAGTTGGACCGGCTCTTTTCGTTGATGAAAAATCCGCGGCTTTTCAAGAAAGAGTCCATCGCATGATTGTCAATGCCCCAGTCTTCTTTCAGGCAAGGGGTGGAGGCATATTCATCAAACAGCAGGAGATAAATGCTCGGCCCGCGATGTATGGTCTGTGCTGCAGTATCTGCTTTTTCAACGGCCATCGTAGGTGGCGCATTCCGCTGCTGTAGCGCCTGCAGGCCCAGCCATCCCAATTCCACCCCCACGAAAATCAGGAAGAGCAGATTGAGGTAATACAGCCCTGCCTGTGAAGATGTTGAAGAAAGCTTTCGCAACCGATAGCTAATCCATAGTACGATGCAGATACCTCCGATGGCAATGCTCAGGTCGTAAGCATAATTGCCGGTCAGGTGGAGCAAAGCCGGCAGCGTCAGCACGATGTCGCCCCAATACACCCATAGTGCTGTCAGCAGCAGGCAGCCAAGGCTCCAGGCAAGTGTGTTTTTGAAAAAAATGCGCAGCAGTCCGCCGAAGAGCAAGGCCACCGTGAGGTATTGCACCAGGGCCTGAACGAGGTCGCCGAAGGGCAGCAAACCGTGGTAATAGCGCTGCACATGCAAGACAAAAAAGAGCGGAAACAAAAACGGAAACAATGCCATCCGGTGCAGGCGGCTCGTCTGTTGTTCCGATTTCGTAGATGGCTGCTTCATGCTTTTTCTTCAAGTAAATGGGCTGTCAGTTGCGGAGGCTCAGCGTGCAGGTATGGTCGGGAAGGAGCGGATAATGTGTGCCACAAACTTTGTTCAGCACAAGGCGAAACACATTTACGTTGCTGAAGCTGTCGGGCAGGCTTCGATAGTCGCGGTCGGGAAAATAGAGCGCACTCAGATTGAGAAAATACTCCGGGTGCCGGTCGTCCTGATACAGATGTTGGCGATAGCCGTGATCGCCCAATACGATGATGCTGGCGGTAGGGTCATGGGCCTGAATGCTATCCACCATCTGCTGCATTTTCCGGTTGGCGTGTTGCAGGTTGAAGAGATAATAGCGGGGCTCTTCCTCTTTCGTGATGCTTTGAATGCGCGCCATTGGCATCAGCCTGCCCAGGCTGTCGTAGTAGTAAGTATCGTGCGGCATGAAGAAATGCGCATACACAAATCGGGGCCGATGGCTTTGCTCCCGTGCTTGTCGCAGTACCCATTCCACTCCCGCATCGTTGTAAGCATTCATCTGGTAGAAGGGTGGAAAATGATAGTTGGGGTCGTGTTTAATTTCAGAATAATGGAGCAGGTAAGGCAGGTAGTTGACACGCACCGCATGAATGAGCGAATTGACTGTAACGAGGCGCCATTTGTTGAGCCGTAATTCAGGAATGTACTCGGGTGCCTGACTGTCCACCTGAAAGATGGAATAGGGGCGAATGGCATAGCCGGCCCGGTGCAAGACCTCAAAGACACGGGCATTTTCAATCGCTACAATGCTGCGTTGCACATCCTGTTCATTGCAAAAGTTGTGGGCCCGGTTGAAGCGGCGGAAGTAGTCCATGTGCAGCAGCGAGGCCATCGAAAACTCCGTCCAGCAATAATTGGAATGGCTGTTTTCATTGACGAAAAATCCCCGGCTTTTCAGGAAGGAATCGTTGGCTCCATTATCAAAGCCCCAGTATTGCTTCAAGGCTTTGCCGGAGGCATATTCATCAAAGAGCAGGAGGTAAATATTTCCACCGGCCTTTGCACTGCTGTCCATGGAAAGTTCCGCCGGATTTTTCAGCAAAAGCGAAGGCTGATAAGAGGCCCGCACGGCTTGCCAGCCCAGCAGCACCAGTTCTGAAAGGACGAACAGCAGCAGCAATGCATTCAGGTAATAAAGCCAGGCAGCAGCGGCCTTTTTTTTCAATCGCGAAGCACTCCATGCCATCACTGCGATGACCAGCACGAAGCCCAGGAAAATCCAGGGCAGATGCCGATAATTTTCGCCGGTATGAAAGAAGCGGAGTAGCGGATTCAGAATCCGATACCAGCAGGTGATAAGGATGATGATTAGAAAGGCCGCCACGCCACAGGCCAGCCGATTTTTAATGACGATCCGAAGCAGCCCATAGATTGCTACACTCAGCAAAGTCCAGCCGGCACTGATAAGAAGGACATCTCCGGCAGGCACAGCACCATAGTAGTAGCGCGCCAGATGCAGGACATAAAAGAGTGGGAAAAGGAAGGGAAACAGCACCCATTGACGGAGCCGGCGGAAAGATTGGCGGGGACCGGGCGTATCGGTGGGCGGCATCGGGAGCGCGTCGGTAAATGGCGGAAAAAGGCGGGTGACAGGAATGGGGTTGCAGCCAAAAATCGCCACAATTTGGCAGCATTATGTCGGAATGGCTTTATTGCACCGCAGGCAGGATATTTGTTTCCTCTCGACGTCCTGCAGTCAGCTTTTGGCTACACCACGGACGGACTTTTCATTTTTCAACTTAAAGCTCCGGGCAAAGGCCCGACGCACCCATGAACCAAAACGAATTTCGCAAGTATGCCGTCGGTCATCTGGGCATGAGCGGGAACACGATGGATGACTACATCCGTCAGGCTAATGCCCGCATCCACAACCCTACCGGCCTCACTCCTTACATCATTGAAGAGCGCCCGCTCAACGTCGCACAGATGGACGTGTTCAGCCGCCTGATGATGGACCGCATCATCTTTCTCGGCACCGGCATTGACGACCAGGTGGCCAATATCGTCACGGCGCAGCTCCTGTTTCTGGAAAGTGCCGACCGCACCCGCGATGTGCAGATGTATATCAACTCGCCCGGCGGCTCGGTGTATGCAGGCCTCGGCGTGTACGACACCATGCAGATCATCAACCCGGACGTGAGCACCATCTGCACCGGCATCGCTGCTTCGATGGCGGCCGTGTTGATGTGCGCCGGCACTCAGGGGAAACGCACGGCATTGCGCCATAGCCGTATCATGTTGCACCAGCCTTCATCGGCCATCGGCGGGCAGGCTACCGATATCGAGATCACGGTGAAAGAAATCCGCCGCATCAAGCAAAATCTGTACACCATCATTTCAGAACATACGGGTCAGGACCTGGAACGCGTGGCAGAAGATTGCGACCGCGATTACTGGATGCTGGCCGATGAAGCAAAAGAATATGGCATGGTGGACGAAGTGCTGCTCATGAACCCCAAGAAGAAACAAGACAGACCCTAAACAGCACCTCAGCAGTTTTTCCATTCAGCATCTCAAAAGCGTAACCAACAATGACATCCAACAAGCCTTCCCAGGCAAATTC
>JAMIQN010000287.1:0-3720 GCA_035914595.1 Chitinophagaceae bacterium
GGTGCCGTGTATAACTTTTACCCTAACTCAGGGGGATTAAATCTTTATTTTGACAACAACCTGTTTCTCATTAACGGCTATGTTTTTGCCGGAGTGAATAAGTGGCTGCAGTTCCGAAACAACATCTTTTACCGTGGAGACCCTTCTAACAATTCCGGTAATGTCACGAATACAAGTTTCAACAACAACATCCTCTATAAATCCTACTCCAGTACAACTTCATTCCCCTCTACTTCCGGAAACACATCCACCGGCAACATCAGTGCGGACCCGAAGTTTGTCAGTTTCCCATCGAATGGCGACTACTTCAGCTATACGTATGATTTCCATTTGCAATCCACGTCGCCGGGTGTAAATGCGGGGACCGATGGCAAAGACATAGGGCTTACCGGAGGCAGTGGTTATTTCAACACGTACGGTATCCCCAACATTCCGCAGATCAATCAGTTTGACATTACCTCGCCTTCCAACGCGACGGTTTTGCCGGGTGGAACGCTTCAGATTTCCATTCAGTCAACGATTGCACGATAGGCTTGTGTCCACTTTTCTTTTTCACACAAAAAAGGTGAGACATGATGCGTGCAAGACCAATCTTGTTGCTCCTGTTGCTGCTATACAGCATGGGGGCGGCAGCCTCGCCGGATTCGCTCCGCAGGCTTGAATATTTCATTGACAATGACCCCGGTGTGGGGAACGGTACCTCGTACACGATTTCGGTCCAGCGCGACACCTTCTCCGGAACCGGTATTTCCGTTTCGATTCCCTCCAATATTGGCCCGGGCTGGCATACCCTCTATGTTCGCAGCCTTGCAGACAGTGCCGGCTACCGAGCTCGGTGGGGTAACGTCGTGGCCCGTTCCTTTTTCGTCCCCTTCAAATTGGTTGCAGCCGAATATTTCTGGGATACGGATCCCGGGCCCGGTAGCGGGACGGCTTTGACTATTTCCAGTCCGGACGATACGATCACCCAAACGGCAGTCATACCCACAACCGGGCTGGTGCCGGGCTGGCATGACTTGTACGTTCGCAGCAAAGACAGTCGTGGGATTTGGGGAAACACCGGCGTGCGACGTGTATTCGTTGAAGAATCCATTACCTCCGGAGAATATTTCATAGACACCGATCCCGGCGTGGGCCTCGGTACACCGCTTACCATCACTACGGCAAGTGATACGGTCACGGCTACTTATTCGATAGGCACTACCGGCCTGAAGGCTGGTACACACAGCCTCTATGTCCGCACCAGATCCGTATCCGGCAAATGGGGAGAAGTTCAGGCGCGTAGTTTTTACATCCGCGACCACATCGCCAATGCGGAATACTTTTTTGATACCGACCCGGGTGTGGGAATGGGTACGCCGCTGACCGTTTCTACCGCAACGGATACGGTAACCAATAGTTATTCAATCAGCACTACCGGACTGCCGGGCGGCATGCACCAGCTATACGTGAGGACGAAGGACGGCTCCGGCCGCTGGGGCCAGACGCAGACACGTAGCTTCTACATCCGTGAGAAGATTGTAGCCGCCGAGTACTTCTGGGATTCGGACCCGGGTGTGGGCCACGGAGTTGCGCTTGCCGTAAACCCGCAGCAAGACACAATACAGGAAACGTATTCACTAAAAGCGCCTTGCGATACAATTGGCACCCACTACCTGTTTGTCCGCACCAAGGATGAGCATGGCCGTTGGGGCATCGCACATAAGGACACCGTTACACTTGCCATGCCCAACATCCTTGCGAATGCTTCTTATCCCGGCCCCGGCCCTTACGGCACACCTGTGAAGGTGCTTGGCAGTGGCGGCATGCCTCCTTACAAATACAAAGTGGGTGTCGGCAGTCTGGGTGTAGATAGTGTATTCCTCGTGCCAAATGATGACACGCTCATTTTCACGGCTGTGGACACCTGCGGATACAGCGATACGGCGTTAGTGATGACGCCCATCCAGCCAACCATCATTGCCGGCGGCAGTGGTGGCACCGGCTCTGTAACGCTGGACTATTATCGCTATTGGACCTACGTCCTGAATAGCAGCGGAGAGATCATTGGAGCTGTACGTGATTACAATCAAAACCTCGGAACCTTGACGATAGACTATCTGAAAAACAATTCGGGTATCGTACGCAGCTATCCTTTCAACGGCGTCAAGTACCTGGACCGAAACTGGAACATAAGCTCTGGCATCAACCCGACTCAAAGTGTTGGCATCCAACTCTTCGCAGTGGATACGGAATTCAATGCGCTGGCTACTGCCGACACGCAGGTAACAGGCAAGAATGTCCTCGAAGTGCTGAAGTACGACGGCACCAACGAAGACCTGAGTGTCACCAACAAGTCTGGTACTTATGTGGGCATCACACCGGATTCTACAGTCACGTTTACGGGCGCAACGACCTCGGGCAACGGCTATGCGTTTGCTTTTGCAGTGCAAAATTTCAGTGAGTTCTATGAAAGCCTCAACCCCATCTATGCGCTGCCCTTGCATGAGGTAACGCTGAGGGCGGAGAAGCTGGGCAAGTCAGTTTCGTTGCAGTGGCACACAACGAGTGAATCTGCTACGAAGGTTCATCGCCTGCAGCGGGGAGCCACTTCCGCTGACCTTCAACCCCTTGCTACATTGCCTTCTAAAGGTGATGGCAACAATGACTACGGCTATCTGGACACAGCACCGCTGGAAGGCCGCAGCTATTACCGTGTGATGGTGGAAGACTTCGCAGGCAGCCGCTACTATTCCAATCTGGTACTCGTTCGGCTGGATGAAAACCGATATCTGACCATGGCTCCTAATCCGGCTAATGAACAGACCGTGATTGGCGGCTTGCAGCCCGGCGATGTGTTGCGCCTTTGTGACCTCGCGGGTCATGTGATTTGGTCAAAACCCGCTGTAGGCAGCTCCATGATGATCAGGACAGCTACTTACCCCGCCGGCATGTACATGCTGCGTGTGGATGCGGCTGACGGCGCTCATAGTGTGCTACGCCTTGAAATCATGCGCTAAGCCTGCTGCGCCAGTCGGATGTTGAAGAGGCTGTTCTAAAAGGGGCAGCCTCTTTGCTTTTTTCCGCAAAGGCTCCGGGCTTTCCGGCCGGAGGGCTGAATGGGCGCTGTTAAAATCTTTCTTAGTGCTGTGAATTTCCCCCCCTGCCGACATCTCCTTTTTTACTTGCAGCCCCATACCGCTTATGACTCGTTACTGCCTTTCCATCATAGCACTGCTTCTTCTTTTTACCTTCCCTTCGCAGGCACAACAACGAAATGATGCAGCATTTGATCAGAAACTAAGGAAGGTTGATTCGCTGATGAGGCAAGGCTTGCCGCAAAGTGCCGGAAAGCTTCTCAACGAACTCCGGTCCTCAGCAAGCCTAAAAGGCGATGCCCCCCGCACCCTGCAAACGCAGCTTTATCTCATGAAGTTGAACCGTATGTACAAGGAAGACGCTGATTCACTTGATATTGAAATTGCAGAAAACAAGATCCGCACGGAAGCTTTTCCGATGAATGCGATCTGGCGCAGCATTGCTGCAGGCCTGTATTGGGATTACTACGAAGCGCACCGCTACGAAATCCTGGCGCGCACTACAGTGGCGCCCGGCGGCTTGCCCTCTGAAGCTAACAACGGCCATTCTGATTTCCAGCTTTGGGATGCAACCCGGTTTTTCAGGCATTGCAGTGCATTGTACACCGCCTCGCTGCAGGATGCCGAAGCACTGAAGCGCATT
>JAMIQN010000288.1:0-6112 GCA_035914595.1 Chitinophagaceae bacterium
CATTGCCTGAAACACCCCGAAGCTGCAATACTTCTCTGCCCAGCAAATCATGAATGGAAACCACGGCATTGCGGAAGCCGGAAGCGCTTTTGCAGACGAGTGTGTTCGTGGCGGGATTGGGATAGACGATCAGATTGGAATGGTGAACAGCCTGCGTGATACCGGTGTTAGTGACCGTAGTGTCTTTCAGTTTCACGATCAAAAAATCCGCTGAACCATGATTGACGGTTGCATTCCAGAACGTAGTACCGGCGAGGACATAGCCACCATCCGACGTAAGATCCATCGCATAGGCTACGTCTAAAGCAGTGTCGCCAATAGATTCCTGCCACTTGATATTACCTACCGAATCTGTCTTTACGATCCAGAAATCATAGTTGCCGTGATTTGAGGTGACGTCACTGTCGTTTGAGTTGGAAGCACCGGCAACTACAAAGCCTCCATCCGCCGTCTGCCGAATCGGATAGGCATTATCGGTACCGGAACCACCTAAGGATTTTTGCCATTGCAGCGTTCCGGTTTGACTCAGTTTGGCAATCCAATAATCATCGCCGCCTCGGTGAGTCGAGTCGCAGTTACCATCGGATGAGGCGGATGTTCCTGCTACGATGCAGCCACCATCTTGTGTGTGTTCTACTGAATAGCCGTAATCGCCCTGCGAGCCACCCAAAGTTTTTTGCCAAAGCAAGGTTCCGGTGGCATCCAGCTTCACCAGCCAGTAGTTCCAGCTTGCGAGTGTATCAGTCACATCCCCGTCTGAAGATGTGGAATAGCCAATGACGAAATAGCCGCCATCGGAGGCAATATCCACGCCGTAGGCTTGGTCGAGCCGCGAACCGCCCAGCGACTTCTGCCATTGAAGATTGCCGACGGAATCAATCTTGAAAACCCAATAATCATCGTTGCCATGATTGCCCGTCACATCCCCACTGGAGGCGCCGTCAATCCCTGCGATGATATAGCCCTTATCGGCGGTCTGTTTGATAGACATTGCATCGTCCTCTGCCGTACCGCCATATGATTTCTCCCAAACAATGCGGCCCGTGTCGTCCAGCCTAATAATCCAGCAATCGTAACTGCCGTGATTGCCGGTTACATCTCCGTCCACCGATTCCGAAGAGCCCGCAACGATATACCCACCCTCAGGCACTTGCAGAATATCCCTTCCAACATCATGAAGCGAGCCGCCGTAGGTTTTCTTCCACTGCACACCGCCGGTATCATCTGTTTTTATAACCCAACAATCTTCGCTGCCGTGGTTGCCGACTACATCTCCATCCGACGATTCCGTAGATCCAATGATGATGTAACCGCTATCTGAGGTTTGCCTGACGGCATTAGCATAATCGTAGTTGGCTCCGCCAAAATCCTTCTGCCATTGTACCATAGGGGCCTGAGCAAAAGCAACGCTTGCGGAAAGCATGGTGAGTGCGAGAAAAACAGATTTCATGATTTCTTGAAGGTGTGAATGATGTTTGGTTTTGGTTTGAATGTTTCTGTCAAAATGGCTCTTACTGCAGCCTCCCACCACAGCGATTACTCGGTGAAAGCAAGAAATGCAATAAGCGAAAGCACGCAAGGCTAAAACATTATGCCACAAGGTTACACACATTGAAATGCGGCAGTAACGCTCGAACAGTTTCGAAGTGCTATGCCTCGGCAGACGAGCGCTCTGAACCGCACCAATCATGCAATTATTCACAAGGGTAAATCCCAGGCCAGCTCCTTCAGTTCTTTCGTTTCGAAGTAGCGGATCATGCCTGTATAGCGCAGCTTTCCGCTCTTCATCTCATTGATGCGGTCAAGGATATTCTGCAGCAATGCCTCCTTGCCCGGCAGGCCTGCGGCAACCACCTGACGATAGGTTACATAAATCGAATAGTAGCGATAGCGTTCATCGCGCAACTCCTGACGGTTGATACCGAAATACTGCTCACATGCTTCCACTATGGCCTTTGCCGTCTTGCGCCTCGGTACAACGATTACTTCTTTCGTCTGTGGCAATGCCTGATATGCGAGGTAATATTCCGGCTCCTGGAAGTATGGATGAATCAGCAGTGCAGATTCGTGCCGCATCTTCGATTCAAATGTTTTCATCGGCATGCCTTCCGCATCCTGTAGGGCATCGCAGGTCATCTTCGCAGCCAATTCCTGTAGCACTTCATCGGTCATACCGGGCTTCAACACAGGCGCCTTCCAGGCATAGCCACGTGGGCTGATCGGAAAATCATCGCGCTTGTATCGCTGGTTGCAAATGGTGCAGGAGGGCAAATAATTTTCGTAGCAATACGCCAGCCACCAGTAGAGGCTTTTGGGCCGAAAATGCTCAACATCTCCATAGCTGACCACAGTGGTAGGCGACTCACAATAGGCGCATTTACCGTTCGATTCTTTCAGTAATTGTGCCTTCGCGCGGCCCCAGATGGCCGAATTCCAGTCAGAGAATTTTTTATCTCCCGAGGCAATAACGCCCTTTATCAATTCCAGGTTGTGAGCGATGCGCTTCTCACCATAGAAATCACTTGGCACCGCCGCCGGGGTTCGTTCTCGGGTAAGTGCAATCATCTCTTTTTGCTTGAAGATTTTGCGGTTCCTGCTGTCACAAGCGCTTCCTGAATTTGGCGAAGCAAGGCCAGGTCTTCCGGCTCGGTGTGGCTATTGCTGCGGACATTGGATGGCAACGGAGACGTAACGGTGTCCGACATCGCAGCCGCCGGCTTCGACGCAGCAGCCTTCCCTGCCCTGTCGGCTTTTCCTTTGGCGGTGCGGCTCCGCAGTTCCTGCTTCATCCGCTCCTGCGCCAGCGATTCATCCGTGTCAAGACCGAACATCGGGCTCATGACAAGCTGGTGCAGCAGCATGGTGGATGGCTCGCCGATGAAAGGCACTAACTCGGTTTGCGCATGAGTGCCTCGACGCAGTGCATACAACTCATCGCGGCCTGCCTGCTGCGCGGTGAAGGGTGATTGGGTGGTAGCCACAATTTGAAAACCCGGCAGCGACTGCGTCAATGCCTCGTGTAGATGCCGCTGGCGGGAAGGGTGCCATTGCAATTCCGGCATGTCTATCAGCAGAAGGCCGGTGTCGGAAAATGGCTTTGAAAAATCATTGCTGCGTAGCGCAAGCTGGTACACCAAATCGGTGAGCCATGCCAGTGTGTTTTGCAGGCTTTCGGGCAGCAATGAAAATGGTAAAGCTCCTTCGGGCGTGTCAAACATCAGTTGCTTGCCGCTGCGCGAAAAACCTTTGCTGCAGTAGTCCGGCGCCAGAAATGGAGCCCACAAATCGGAGAGTATTTTCAGCGCAGGCTTCCCTCCTTTTTCAAAAAATAGTGTGGCGACTTCGACCACATCCGGCAGCGCATTTTGCTCACCCAACAACGTACTCAATGCCTGTGCGCGCAAATCTGTTTTCCCTTTTGGAAGCGTTACCAACCGTCCTCCCGAGGCTCGATTTGTACCATAGCCGGCAACAAAAGAATGGGCCGCTGATGTATTCAGGAATTGGTCTAAGGGCTTCAGGCTTTGGGCGGCATCCTGCAGCCATTCCGCAGTGGATTGTTTCCGGTCCATGCGCAGCACATAGTTCAGCACTTCGCCATTTGGCCGCTGCAGACTCATTTCAATCTCGCAGGAGCGTTTGCCCTGGCGGATGAGTGCTTCGGGTGTAATCGAAAGCGAACGCAAGGCTTTGCTGCCTGCTGTTGCCAGAGCAATGGCTTCCAGCACGGCAGATTTACCGGTTCCATTTTCACCGGTTAGGAAAGTCGTTTTTCGAATGGTGCCGCCAGGCCCGGAAACGAAATCCAGGCTTAGGTTTTCATGGCATTTGAAATTTCTCAGCCGAAGACTTCTGAGGAACATGGCGGGTTCAGGATTTCCCGAAAGTTAGTCGAACAAGCAACGCTGCCGCGTTAATGCGACTGTCCTTCTCTTCCTGAAATTTTCATTGGAAAATATACTGACGCCACATCATTCAGCCTCCTCCTTCATTCAGTCCATTTCGAAGAAAATCGGCTTCAAAACCACTTTCAGGAAACGAAACGGACAGATGTGCTACGGCAGTTCTTTAGGCTGCACGATGGTAAAAACCCGGTGGATATTGAAGCCGATGTGAATGGCTCCATCCGTCCAGCTATCGGTAGTTTGGCCGATGAAGGTGCGCTCACTCATGCCGGTGGAGTTGGAGAGCTGCAACTGAAATACGTGACCGCCCGTCTGAATATCCACGCCAATGCTGGCCGAATTGTGATAACCATCCAGGCTTGCAGCGGGCAGTGTGTAGAAATATTCTGCGGTGAGCGCGAGCGTGTGCGTCAGCTTCAGGCGGCCACCGATGCCCAGCGCAAACACATCATTCGCATCGCGGGCATCCCGAACGAGGTTGTAATGAACATGAGAGGGCGTGAGCTGGAGTGACAGGCGATCGCTAAAACGGCGCGCTATCAGGAGTTGGTTGGAATAGCAAATACGGTTGCTGAAAAAGTAAGGCGTTGCACTATCGGGAGAAGTGATTTCATCGCCACGGATCATCACCGTTCCGGCATAGCTAAGCGTGACCGGCATTCGGTTGTCTTTCGTTTGGCGCAGGAGGCGAAGACGCAGGTAGCCGTCATATTCTTTCTGATAGGTAGCCCGCCCGATGCCTGCCGTCAGCCAGTTCGTGATGCCATATTCAAAGCCTATGCGCGTGTTGGCATTGTCGAGGCCGAAGAAATTGCGCGCGCCCTGATTAACTGCACCGAAGCGATGAAGAATGATGAAATCGAGTACACCTTTTGGCTGATTCTCGATGCTCTGCCCATTGATCACACGGCTACTTCTGAAACTGGCTTCCGCGTATTCTTTGTGCTTTTTGGTTTGGGGCACTGCTGCATCAACTTTTTCAGCAGGTGGGATATTGTTGTCGCCGGTTTGCGCCAGCGAGGGCATAACAAGGAGGCAGAGCAGCACAAGGAGAAGGCTGGTGCTACGGGCGAAATTCATGTGGCGAGCAGGAAGAGTGATTAGCGAGGAGCCAGTGCTGCAGAAAGGCTCACCTTGATTTCCTCCGCAATCTTACGAGAGACTACCGAAGGAATCTTCACATTGTAATCCGCGCAGCGCACCATGAAAGAAGCTTCAGCACGTGGCGCGCCTCCTTTGACGACAATCATGCCGGGAGCACGCACATTGCGCGTCACACCGTGGATGCTGAGGGTGCCATTGGCAACGACCGGATAGCTGCCATCTTTTTTCAGGTTTACCGAAGCGATGTTTTCGATGCGGCCTTTGAACTCTGCTTTGGGAAATTGGTCGCTCTCCAGATAGTCATCATTGAAATGCTGCTGCATCAGCGCCTTCTCAAACTTGAAACTTTTGATGGGCACTATCACCTGAAGAAGAGATCGTCCGAAATCAAGGACGGCAGCGGCCTCATTATTGACAGCCTCAATGTTTTCAAAGGGCGTTTCAGAAAAAAAATGCACCCTGCCTGCGCGGGTGATGTACTGCTGCGAAAAGGCCGGCAGTGCAAGGGCAATAGCAATGAGGAGGAGGAAAAGCGACTTGCTCATATCGTTACAAAGATGAGGTCACCAAAGTTCAAAGCCTGTGCCAGTCACGACATTCCGGAGCACAAATGTGCTTTTACAAGAACATCCAAGGCATTTTTAGCATTTCGACGCGACAGGCAGTAGCCTTAACTGATTTGCGCAAGGCCAGACCTCCTAATTCTGAGGCGCCCCTTGCTCCACCCAGATTTTGATCTTGGCGATCGTGCATTCCGACAACTGGGCACCCTGATAGGGCATCGGCGTGTAATTGCCCGAGTGTTGAATCGCGCCGAGGAGCGCTCCACTTTGAGCTATCTCGTAAACGCCCTCGTAGGTCGTGAGGTCGTGATCGCCGGACTTGGTGCCACCACCATGGCAGCCTACATAGGCGCAACTCTGATCAATGATGGGTTTGATCACGTTCGTCCAGGTAACGGAGGACGTGTCGCACACGGGCGTTCCGTACAGGTCTGATTCCTTGTCGTAATAGCAACTGCCGAGGCTGAGAAACACTGCAGTCAGACCTAAGGCTGCAAGTGTGGAGATCAGGTTCTTCATCTAGTATTTGGCAATGATACA
>JAMIQN010000289.1:0-4382 GCA_035914595.1 Chitinophagaceae bacterium
CCTCTGTTTTCTTCATGAATCACGATGTGGCGGATGCCAATGGCGCGGGCCACCTCGACGGTATTGTCCGGGCTTTTATCGTCCACGAGCACGACCTCGTCCACGATGTCCATCGGTATTTCGCGGTAGGTGCGCTCGAGGGTGAGGGCGGCGCGGTAGGCCGGCAGAACAACAACAATTTTCTTACCGTTTAGCATCGGGCGTGTGTGAAAGCGGGTGGAGAGATAGGCGGCAGCAAGGCTCAGGCTTTGAGCTGCATGGAGGTGTTGATAAGGTTGGAGCTGGCCTTGGCAAGGAGTGTTCCTTCGGCATTATGCACGGCACATTCGGCGTGCACAATTTTCTTTCCTTCCCGAACGACGGTGGCGGTTGCAATCATGGTTTCCCCTTCTTTGGCTGCGTAAAGAAAATCTACGTTCAGGTTTAGAGAAGTGTAATGGTAATCGGCATCAAGGCTAACGACTGCCCAGCCAATGCTCTCATCAATGAAAGCGCTCATCATACCGCCGTGAATATTGCCGTAGGGGTTGACCATGTCGTGGCGGATGGGGATGGACAGTTTCACTTCGCCACGGGCGGCATGCAGCAGGGTGACGCCAAGCCAGTTGCCCGCAGGAGAGCGGGAGTCGGTAATAAGCCTGCCCTGGTAGCGTTCCATCATTTGTT
Source organism: Chitinophagaceae bacterium (assembly GCA_035914595.1). Taxonomy (GTDB): domain Bacteria; phylum Bacteroidota; class Bacteroidia; order Chitinophagales; family Chitinophagaceae; genus UBA1952. The sequence continues at coordinate 667 of JAMIQN010000289.1, forward strand.
CAAAAAGCGGTTTGGGCTGTGCCGGATCTTTCAGTTGCATCACAAAAAACCTTGGGAAAAGACGGCGCGAAAGTACGGTAGCGGCCGCCCGAGAGGCTGCACATTGCATGTATCTTGCAGCAGTCATCCTCAAAAAATCAGGCTCCTGTAAAAACAGTTTCCCGCCTTATCGAGCCGGAAATTTTTAGACTACGGACGGCCTGAACCCTAAACCTCCCAACCTTTTCAAAGGCGCCGGAACAACCTCCAACCAACACCCCATGACGATTACCCAATTAGAATATGTAGTGGCCGTAGCTACTTACAAGAGCTTTGTGGCAGCGGCTGAAAAGTGCTTCGTGACGCAGCCTACCCTTTCGATGCAAATCCAGAAACTGGAGGACGAAATGGGCGTGCGCCTTTTTGACCGGACCAAGCATCCGATTGCGGTTACAGAAATTGGCGAGCGCATCGTGGACCAGGCGCGTGTGGTGCTGGCCGAAGCGGGCCGCGTGGGCGAACTGATTCAGGAACATCAGAACCTGCTAACGGGCTCCTTCCGGTTTGCCGTCATCCCTACGGTGGCACCTTACCTATTGCCGCATCTGCTGGAAAATTTCACGGCAGCACATCCTGAAATTCAACTCAAGGTGAGCGAGTTGGAAACCAACCGGGCGGTGCGTGCACTGCATAACGGCGAGATTGATGCAGCCATCTTGAGCACACCTCTTGAAGAGAATAACATCAAGGAATATCCGCTGTTTTATGAGCCGCTGGTCGCATTCTTTGCTGAGGGCGAGCCTGCACTAAAAAAGCGTTTGGTGGTACCGGAGGATATTGAGCTGAACCGAATCTGGCTGCTTAGCGAAGGCAATTGCATGCGCAATCAGGTGCTGGATTTATGCTCCGATCAAATTCAGAAGCTGCAGGCAAGAAGGCCCTATCAATACGAGAGCAGTAATGTGGAGACGTTGCGCCGGATGGTAGATCGAGCAGGCGGCCTGACGGTATTGCCGGAGCTAAGTACCCATGACTTCCCTGAGGATCTGATGGAGCGCGTCCGGTATTTTGAAGAACCACAGCCTGTGCGGGAAATCAGCATCATCACAGCAGATCATTTTGTCCGCGTTTCGATGCTGCAAAGCCTGATGGACGCGGTGCTGGAAATCGTGCCTGAGCAGATGCGGGTGCAGAAGCGCAACCGCAAAGTGCTGCGTATTCAGAGTGCGAGACTATAAGCTTTCAGACCGCACCGCTCCGTTAGAATTCTCTTCTTTTTTGCGACGAAGAAGTGATTAGTGCTTCGCAGGCTTGTAGTATTTCAAAGCCTCCGGCAGCCATTCGCGCAAGTTTTTGATGCGGGTAGCATCTGCCGGGTGTGTGCTCAGGATTTCAGGAGGTTTGGGGCCACCGGACACCGCCATACGTTGCCAGAAAGGCACGGCTTCATTGGGGTTGTAGCCGGCAAGGGCCATGAAGATGAGGCCTACATGGTCTGCCTCACTTTCCTGCTTGCGAGAGTAAGCGAGGGTGCCCAACTGGCTGCTGACACCGTACAGAGAAGCGAAGATGTTTTGCGTTTCGGCCGGTTTGTTGGCAAGGGCTACGGAAAGGGCTTCCCCACCCATCTGCACGAGCAGTGCCTGGCTCATGCGCTCGTTACCGTGGCGAGAGATGGCATGTGCAATCTCGTGACCAAGAACAACTGCAAGGCCGGCTTCATTTTGCACAATCGGCATAATGCCTGAATAGACAACCACCTTACCGCCAGGCATGCACCAGGCATTCGCTTCCTTATTGTTCACCAAATGAAATTCCCATTGGTAGCCGGCAATCAATGAGGACTGGCCCTTCGAGTCGAGATAAGATTTTACGGCGCTTGCCAGGCGGCTGCCTACGCGTTGCACCATTTCCGCATCGCGACTTCCTTTGCTTGCCACCGGAGGATTTTGAGAAAGGAAGCTTGCATATTCCTTGGATGCCAGGCTACGCATCGTGCCTTCGTCCACCAAATTGACCGAAGAGCGACCCGTAACTGGATTCGTGTAGCAACTGTCAATGGCCATGGATGAGCCGAGCAACAACAGGCAGAGAATGAGTTTTTTCATAAGCAAAAAAAGAGGGGCTAAGCCCCAAAAAATTATCTGAAAAAGTAGCCTAAACTACCGGTTCTGGCGCCGTTTGCGAAATGACTTTACGCGGCTTTCATTGCCGGCCAGCAATCGCCCGATATTCTTATGATGGGTGAGCACCACAAGGCAGGCGGTACCGATTGCAAAAAGCTTGTAGCTGATTTCAGGCTCGCGAAAAATGAACACGATGAGCACGGGAAATGCAACGGATGCAGCGATGGAACTGAGCGAAACGTACCGGGTTAGGAAGAGCATCAATACAAACACGCCGGCCAGGCTCAGGGCTGCAAGTGGCTGTATGGAAAGGATCATTCCGAAAAGGGTGGCGATGCCTTTACCGCCTCGAAAATCGGCCCAGATGGGAAAAATATGGCCGAGTACGGCGACCAATCCAAGAATAACCTGAAGGTTGGTGATAGCCTCACTTCCCCATGCGAATTGAGAAAACAAAGACAGCTTGACGGCAATAAAGCCCTTCATCATATCGCCGAGCATCACGCCGGTGCCGGCAGTTTTACCAAGAACTCTGAAAGTGTTGGTTGCGCCGGCATTACCGCTGCCGTGTTCGCGAATATCAATCCCGTAGATTCTGTTGCTTACCCATACTGCGGTTGGAATAGATCCAATGAGATAGGCAAGGACAATCAGAAAAGCTATTTCCATTACGAGACGAAGTGAAGAGCGGGCAAAAATAACCTTTCGGTTCGATTCTAGGTAAGGCTTGCATGAAGCCTTGGCGATGAAGCCTCAAGTTTAGGCGGTGAATTTCAGGCAAATCCAATCTGACCGATCTGAGCGTGACAGAAGGCTGAAACTCTGCGCTTTGGCTGCTTCCACAATCATGTTTTCGTCCTGCCGAAGAAGGCCGCTGAGCAACAAAATGCCGCCTTTATTGAGGCAACGTTGGAAAACAGGCATGCTTTCCAGCAACACATTTCGGTTGATGTTAGCGAGAACCACATCAAAGCGTTGCTCCGTTTCGATGACGTCAATTTCGGCCTGAAGAATTTCCACTTTCTCTGCAGCATTTTTCATACAATTTTCCATTGCATTCTCTACGCTCCAGGCATCAATGTCAATCGCGAGTACGGAAGCGGCGCCGAGCTTCTCCGCAAGGATGGCAAGGATGCCTGTGCCTGTACCAAAATCGAATACAGACAGATTCTGGAAAGCAATGTCGCGCATGGCCTGCATCATCAGAAAAGTAGTTGCATGGTGGCCGGTCCCGAAGGACATCTTGGGGGTTACAATTACTTCGTGCGGAGTCGTGATTGGGATTGTATGAAACGCGGCACGTACCGTACAGAATTCCGGAACGATAACCGGTTCAAAGGACTCCTCCCATTGGGCATTCCAATTCTGAGCAACAATGCTTTGCCTGCTAAAAGGCAGCCCTGAATCGATAGCGGTACGGATTACTTCGTCAAGGGTTTCCGCATCTTCCTGAACAAAGGCAAGAAGGCTGTGCTTTTCTTCCTGAAATGCTTCGCAGCCTGCTTCAATGAGCCGCGCCATCAGGATTTCGCGATCCTGCCCCTCTACTTCAAAAGTCAACTGGATGGTGTTCATGGTTTGCATCAAAAGAACAGGGCTGCCAATAAAAGC
>JAMIQN010000290.1:0-5340 GCA_035914595.1 Chitinophagaceae bacterium
CTTCCCAACTTCCTACAGCTCCAACCCTTATTCTCAAGGTGTTATTTCTCGTGCCGACCAGGTATTTGCCAACCCCGGCATTGGTGATCCTTACACTTTGGGCCACGAAATCGGTCACTTCCTGTACCTCTACCACACTTGGAACAATAACGGCCTTAATGCAGAAGACACCACAGCCTGCGGCGATGATGAAGTGGATGATACTCCTCCTACTTACGGTCACAAAAGCTGCGGCACCAACTGGATGTATGATACCCGCTGCGCCGTTGGTTACTATAAAGACTATGACTCAGCTACCTACTATCATATGACCGGGGTTAATTTCCCCAATGTGGCAGTAGCTAGCCATGCCAATAACACCGGTGTCCTATTCACTCCTTCTACGGGAATGTCGCTGGGGCAAACCTTCACAATTGGCACCCGCGCTGCAGATCTGAACAATATCCAGGTTCTTGCAGATACCGGCAATACCGGAACGGACACTATGCAGTTGCAAGTGTTTGATGCAACGGGAACTACACTACTCGGCACCTCACTCAACCGCGTTCGCTTCAGCGCCCTTTCTCCGCTCGTTTTCGACTTCCTCAACGTACGCTTGAATGCAGGCACTACTTACAAATTTGTACTTGAATCTCTCGGCGGTACCAAGCCGTTTTCACTTCGGGCGGCCACAGGAAATCCCTACTCCGGTGGCAGCATGTATAACGGCACCAATGCAGCCAATGCAGTGGCGGGAACTGACCTGTATTTCACAGTAAATCAGGCTCACCGAATTGATTACCCGGATACGACCAACACGCAAAACATCATGGACTATTCCGGCTGCTCCAATGAAATGTTCACGAAAGGACAGGTGGCCCGGATGCGTGCAGCCCTTCGCAGCAGCGTAGGCAACCGTAATAATCTCATAGACACCGCCAACCTGATTCGCACCGGTGTCATGAACAACGATGGAACTTTTGCAGGTCGTCCAAACTTGGCCCCCACTGCATTGTACACCGTCAACAAGCCCTTTGTTTGTGCGGATGGCAGTGCTTCTGTTCTGTTTTCCAATCGCAGCTACAACGACACCATTTCGTCTGCTACCTGGACCTTCGACCACGGTGGCAATACATCCAACTCTGTCGTTTCTACCAACGCGCAATTCACACAGCCCGGTTGGGTTACGGCTACCCTGAATGTGACTGATAATGATGGTGATACGGGCAGCGTAACAACAAACGATATGGTATATGCCGCCGACCCTACTGCAGTAGCACCTTACATCGAAGAATTTGAGGCAGGAACGCCCATGATTGACCGCTTCCCCATGTTCAATTACTTCCACAATCCAACCTACAAATGGGGGCTTTGCAACACTGCGGGCTATTACGATAACACTTCCATCCGCTTCAGCAACTATGACCCCCGCGACCCAACGAGTGTGCTGAGTGGCGCTGCCGTCAATACTGCTACACAATCGCCGCGCGGATTGTATGCTGACTTCTACACACCGGCCTACGACCTGACAAGTATGGCTACTACTGACTGCTATCTGTCGTTCTACTCTGCCGGTGCTTTCCGCACAATTAATCCGATTGAAGAAAATGATTCGCTGGTCATCTCCTACTCTACCAATTGCGGTGGAACATGGAGCCAACTGGCTGTTTTGAATCGTGCTGCAGTCCTTGCCAACAATGGCCAGGTAACGGAGCCCTTCGAGCCGCAATGGATGGGCAATTGGACACAACGTGCTTACAGCATTCCTACAATTGCCCGCGGCAGCCAGGTGTATTTCCGATTCCGCTTCCTGCCCGGCACGAATAACGCCTACCTCCGCTACTACGGCCTTGATTTTGGCACCGGCAACAACTTCTACATTGACCGCCTGACGGTTTCGGAAAATGGCCTGGGTGTGAAGAATGGCATCATTGCGGATCTCGGCCTCAACGTCGTTCCGAACCCGACCAGCGGCGCTGCTACTATCCAATTCAATGGCGGTGACAACAGCCGTGCAGACATCACCGTATCTGACGTGACAGGCAAGGTTGTTTACAAGACCAGCGTCCTCCGCAGTCAGATCATCACCAAGGTGGCTATCCCGGCCAGCGTGCTTGCTACGAAGGGCATGTATTTGGTTCAGGTGATTACCAATGGTGCCACTCAAACCCGGAAGCTTGTAGCCTTCTAAAGCACCGTTTTTTTTGAATAGAAATGGGAAGCCCCGGCCAATGTGGTCGGGGCTTTCGCTTTATGGGAGCGGCTATCTTTGTCGCATGCCCAACACGCCTGTTATTACGCTTCGAAATGCCAATATTTTTCAGGGGAAAAGCCTCATCCTAAGCGGTGTCAATCTCGAAGTGCAGAAGGGCGATTTCATCTATCTGATAGGCAAAACAGGAACGGGGAAAAGCAGCCTGCTGAAGACCCTTTACGGCGACCTCTACCTCAAGGAAGGGGAAGGTATAGTGACGGGCGTTGACCTCAAAAAACTACGCTGGCAAAACATTCCGGAACTCAGACGGAAACTGGGCATCGTCTTCCAGGATTTCCGGCTGCTGACGGATCGAAATGTGTATGACAATCTTGAGTTTGTGCTCAAGGCAACAGGGCACACGAACAAGGCAATGATTCGTGAAACCATTGAAGTAGTACTCGGCAAAGTGGGATTGAAAAACAAGGGACACAAAATGCCCTACGAAATGAGTGGCGGGGAGCAGCAACGCGTGGACATCGCGCGGGCACTTCTCAATAAGCCCATGCTCATCCTCGCGGACGAACCTACCGGCAACCTGGACCCCGATACATCGAACGAAATCATGCAGCTCCTCTTCAGCATCTGCCGCGATTATCAGGCTGCTGTGTTGATGGCAACGCACGATTACAGCCTGATCCAACGATTCCCTGCAAGAGTGGTGAAGGTTGAAAACGGAGGAGTTCGCGAGATCACTCCTGCAAGTATGGTCTGAGTTGCTGCACCTTTCATTCCCATTCGTTTTGCCCATGCTCACTAACCTCTCCGATTCTTCGTCGCTGCTTCGAACCTGGATGCGAGAACTCCGCGATAGTTCCATTCAGAATGACCGCGCCCGATTTCGAAAGAATATTGAGCGCATCGGAGAAATTGCCGCCTACGAATTGTCGAAGACGCTGGAATACGAAACGGTAATGGTGCAAACCCCGATGGGAGAATGCGCCTGCGAGCGCCTAATTCAGGAACCGGTTATCGCCACTATTCTTCGTGCCGGCCTGCCACTCCATCAAGGTCTCCTAAACTATTTCGACCGGGCCGATGCAGCTTTCGTAGCAGCCTATCGAAGGCACAAGCGGGATGGAAGTTTTGAAATTGCCCAGCAATATTTGACGGCGCCGGACATCGAAGGGCGCACCCTGATCGTAGCAGACCCAATGCTGGCTACCGGCTCATCACTGGCATTAGCTATTGACGGACTGAAGCAAAACGGCAAACCGAGTGCAGTACATATCGTGACAGTCATTGCCTGCACAGAAGGTATTGACTACATCTCCCGGAGGCACCCCGAAGCCTATATTTGGGCAGGTGATGTGGATGAAGAACTTACCGCCAGGGGGTATATCGTTCCGGGCCTCGGTGATGCCGGTGACCTGGCGTTCGGCCCCAAGAATCAGGCATAAAAAATCTTCCCAAATACCCAACCAAAATATCCGTTGAGGCCGTCTTGTGTAGTAAATGAAATAGAGCTACTTTGGCTTCTCTAACCTGTATTTTTACCACTCCATTATCAAACCATTCTCCGGCAATGAAGAGAATATTACTCAGCCTAGGCCTCGCAGTAGTAGCCATGGGCACCGTTCAGGCTCAGGACATTCACCAGACTCAGTATTTCAGTTCGCCGCTTACCCTGAACCCTGCACTTTCCGGCTTGGTACGCGGAGACTTACGAGTAGCTGCCAACTACCGTTCGCAGTGGTATTCCGTGTCTAGCACGCCCTATCAGACGGGAGTGGTATCCTTCGATATGGCTACGATGAAAAATCGTCTTCCCGAAGGTGACGCCTTGGGAATTGGCCTGTTGGGCACTTACGACCGCTCCGGAACCGGTGGCCTGACGGCGATTCAAATCGGCATTTCAGCTGCTTACCATAAGGCTTTCGGCCTTGAAAAACAACACACTCTGTCCTTCGGTGTGCAAGGCGTACTGGTTCAGAAATCCCTGGACTTCGATAAGCTGAGATTTGAAGATCAGTTTGACCCCAGCACCGGACAAACTCCGTATCCGACCTCTGAGAATTTTGAAAATAAGGACCTCACGTATCCTGACTTCAATCTCGGTTTGATGTATTCCGGCCGGGTTAGCGACTATGCTACGGCCTACATCGGAGCATCTGTTTATCACCTCACGCGTCCGGTAGAATCATTCATGAATAGCGACCATCCGATCAATCAGCGCTTCAACGCTTATCTCGGTGGTTCTTTCGACCTGAATGAGAACATGGTTCTCTATGCTTCTGCTCTGTATCAGAATCAGGCATCCGCTACGGAAGTGATGCTCGGTGCCGCTGCCGGATTTATTCTGAACCCGGGCCACGAAGAAGCACGTGAAAACACGGTATTCTACCTCGGTGGCTGGTATCGTTACGGAGATGGCATCTGCCCTTACATTGGCCTGGAGTGGACCAAGATGGCGCTCGGCATCTCTTATGATGTGAACACTTCTTCCTTCACACCTGCTACGGGTGGTGCAGGAGCTTATGAGCTGTCACTCACTTTCAACGGTAAGATTGTTCGTCACGCCGGCGACCCGAACTACAATTTCTCCTGCCCCAAATTCTAAGAATAAGGATCGGGATTTTGGAAAGGCGGCCTCTCCAGAGGTCGCCTTTCTTTTTGTTCCTTAATCAATCCTTGATTCGCTCTTCGCAGCACTTTTCTTAGGAGGGAAGCGCCCCTTTGCAACTCTTCGAAAGAGAGGAAAGCTGATGTACCCTATGGCCGGTATTTCAACCCATTCCTGATTTGAAAAGAAAGCTTCGCAGGAACATCATTTCCTGAGAGGAGAAGGCACTTCAGCAGGCGGAAAAAAGCCAGCGTTCCGGCTGTAATCAAGGAAGCCCTTTTATCTCTTTAATCGGCTGCAAAACAGAGTCGCAACTACACTTAATACAATAAAAATACCCGGCCATTTAGCCGGGCATTTTTAAAAGTGTCGTAGTCGTTTGCTACGATGTAATCCTTAGTCGAATTTCAATTCAAGACCCAGGCCGCGAAGCTCATTCACCAATACGTTGAACGATTCGGGCGTTCCGGCCTTCGGCACGTTATCACCTTTCACGATGGATTCGTAGGTCTTCGCGCGGCCGATAATGTCATCCGATTTCAGT
>JAMIQN010000291.1:0-25202 GCA_035914595.1 Chitinophagaceae bacterium
TTTTCGAAATCTCGAAATACGAGGTTTCATTTTTTCCCTGGATGAAAAGGCCGGAAACGGCAATGAGCACAACGACGGCAACAGCACGATACCACTTATTTCTAAGGCGAAAACGAGAAAACATAAGGAGAACTTTCAGGTTGAATCAGTTGAAGCAAGCTACGATGGCGGCCTGACAAAGGTTTTGCTAAAAACGACTTCGACAGAATCAATATTTTGTACAGCCCCCATTATGAAATATCTTGCCCTTGTCTTTTCAAAGTGACTTTTGGCGATGAGAAATATTTTACTTCTGACTGCTATCGCGATGCTATCCTTTATGGGTGCAGCATCTTCTCAAATCATAACGGAAAACGGTACAGACTCTGCGATGAAGTCATACCCCGGTGGTGCCGACCTTACCGTCGTAAATGGTATCCGCAGCGGCTCAGCAACAGACGTTGTGCTTCGCTGGCGCGTGATTTCAAGCGCTACCAGCTTCGGTCCGGGTTGGGATATTGTTGGTTCCGGCGTTTGCGATAATAACACCTGCTGGAATGCTGTAAATCCTACCAACAATCTGTTCAATAACGACACGGTTCTGCAGAGCAATCCTTATGACAATAGTGCTTTCCCCTCCGGTGGTTCCTTCGGTGGCTCGCATGATTTTCACGTGATTTTTACTGCAAATAATCCTCCCGATGGTAGTTCGGCTGTGGTGCGCATCAGTGCTACGGATATCAACAGCATGAACTCGAAGACGCTGACTTTTATCGCCTACAAAGGCCCCCTTGGCATCACCAATCTGAGCAGCTCCGACAATATTGTGCTGTATCCGAATCCTGCCCGTGAAGCAGTGAGTGTGGTGTATGATCCTGCCTATGGTATTAAGACCATTGCCCTCTACAACATGATTGGCAAACGCATGGGTCCCCTCTACAGACCGGTAAGCTCAGGCAGCGCCAAGATTGATTTGAGCGATATGCCGACGGGCGTTTACTTCATGCGCCTAATGGACGCACAAGGACACGTGGTGGCTACGCGCCGATTCACCCGTCAGTAATTTTTTCTCTGAATTAATTGAACAGCCTCGCGATGATAGCGAGGCTGTTTTGTTTGTGTCTCAATTCGGCAAGCCGGGTCTGTTCTATCTTGCAATAAATCGCCTGCAGAATATGGCCCGCCTGTTTTTCATACTTACTCTGCTTTGCCTTTCGAGCGCAGCAGGCGCACAACAAAAGTTTGAAGAAGGAGTAATTGTGTATTCTGTAAGTATTGGGCCTTTGGATGGAGGCTCCGGCTACTCGGAACACGCAGGCACTTATACAATTACTCTGAAGGATGCGTATGTGCGTAAGGACCTTGAGATGAACTCCGGCTATTCAAACATTATCCTCGAAAACCGGAATACCGGTACGGTGTATTCGCTGCGTATTGCCAATGGCCAGCGCTATGCCATTCAGCTACGCAATCGAGACCTGGACGACAAGCTGAAGCCCTACCGTGGGTTTAGCGAGTCCGTGGAGCCGGGCACGATGATGATTGCAGGGCAGAATTGCAAGAAGGCCCGCATTCACTATCGTGACGGCAGCAGTTCAATCCTTTATTATTCCACAGCCTGGATGTCCACCGACAGCACTTTGTTCGACCGTTTCCCGGGTTTTAAATACATCCCACTGACGTTTGAATATCGAAGTGAAGAAGGAATCACGATGCGCTTCACAGCCGAGAAACTGGAACAGACGCCGGTAGAGAATTCCATTTTTCGAGTTCCTCCGGGTTATCGGATTATCTCTAACGCAGACTACAAAGCCATCAGCAGGTAAATCTTGAATGGAGGGCGTTGGCGGTCTGAAAATTTTGCGGATGAAGACTATGAGATATCTGCTGCTTATCCTGACCACGCTTGTATTTTCTCTCTCTGCCGAGGCGCGGCAGGGTATCTACACCAATTGGGATGAAGCACTTGCAGAGCCCAATGAGGTGCGAGTCATTCGCATCACCTACCGCATGATGGACAGCATCCCGGATGTGCTGGATCAGTTCCCAAATCTGGAAGAGTTGAATCTGAGTCACAATCGGATTCGTGTGCTGCCACCTTCATTAGGGGCCTGCAAAAAGCTGGTTCGGCTAAACCTTTTTCAGAATAATCTTATTGAACTGCCTGAGTCTATTGGAGGGTTGACGCGGCTGGTGTCGGTCACGCTTTCAAGAAACAATCTGAGCACGCTGCCTGCATCCATTTGCAAGCTTTTGGCACTTGAAGATCTGTTCCTTTCGGGAAATGAACTGACGAGCCTGCCGGAAGAAATTGGGAACCTGAAACACCTTCGGCGCCTGCGTGTCAGCGTCAACAACCTGATAACGCTCCCTGCGTCCATTACTCGTTTGAGCTCGCTTATGACTCTGGATGTGAGCAACAACAAGCTCACTTCCCTGCCCAATGACATGGGCCGATTAAAGAACCTGCAGTTCCTCTACCTGGGGCGAAATTCACTAAACCGGCTGCCGGAGTCCCTCGGAGAATGCCGCAAGCTTCAGGAGTTGGATGCGGTGCGCTGCGGCGTGTTGCAACTTCCGTCTTCGCTGGCAGAGCTGGCAAGTCTTGAGCGGGTGTACGTGGATAGGCACACAATTCCTTTCTATCAGAATCCCTACTTCGTGCGCTATCAGAAAATCATAGTGGTGGACAAGGACGATACTTATCCGTATCGTCAATCGCAGTTTTGAATTCGGTTCGGCCCATGCCGGGCCGAAAAACGAAAAGGCCGCCTTCGAACGGGCGGCCTCTCTCTACAATCTGACTTTGAAACCTGCTTTATGGGTAACGAATTCCATCGTAGGAATTCACGTCCACCATTTGAAGTGATGCACCGTAATAGTAATTGATGGTGCTCAGGATATAGTTTGCCACCATGGCGTAGCCGCGAGGTGTGAGGTGTACTCCATCCAGAGAGAACAGGCCGCCGCGCACAAACTCAGTAGTGAAGTTGACGCCGTGATAAAGCATACCGCTTGAAAGCGATTTCAGGAAGCTGTTGATGTCCACATAAGCGAGTCCGTATTTCTCGGCACGGCTATGCAGGATACCGTTGAAGATCTCGGTCGCATCATGCACGGCCTTGATTTCACCCTCGTCAAGAACATAGCGATCCGGAATAGGCTTGATACTACCCCAGCCGGCATAACGGAGGGAATCCTGAGGTACGGTGAGCAGAATGAGTTCGCCCGGTTTTGCAAGGCGGCGCTCCAGGCGGGGCACTGAGTTGTCCGCAATCACAAAGGGATTAGCACCGAGCGTGAAGGAAATTCCAGTTTTGTAGTAGGCTGCATTTAGCGAGTCCACCTGCCCCTGACGGGTCAATACCAGTCCGTTGTAAGGAACCGTGTTGAAGAAAGGAATGCTTGTAACGTCCGGAATATTGATGATGGCGCCACGGGCCTGCACGCCGCTGTCTGCAATCAGACGGCCCAGTGCTGAGTCAATACCTGCTGCGAAATAATTCGTGCCGGAAATGGCATCGCGATCGGCAAGTGAAAACGGAGAACCACCACTACTCTTGCCCATGCCGCCCGAAGTGGCGTAGCCCAGCACATCATTATTGCCGAGCCACATGGTGAAGAAGGTGGGATGAATTCGGCTCAACTCATCCAGCGGATTGGGCTTGGCATAGAAGCGTGCAGCATAAGGGTTCACCAATCCATAGTACGGATTGAGGAAGTCAATAGCACGAATGCCGGGCACGCCGATATTGTTGAATGGCCCTTGCGCTGCAATGTTGGTGCTGCTTCCAAGGGTGTCTAACTGGTTCGGATAATCCACAGGCCCTAATGAGGTGTTGCCCATCATGTCCGTGGAAGTGCCAAGAATAAGCTTGGGAGAAGGCCAGCCCGACTCACCCGGCAGCAATGGCGCCTTGTAGTCGCTCGGGCCCAGGCGGCTGAATGACCAGGAAAGCATCGCAGGATAGGAAGCTACCTGACCGCTGCGGTAAAGGGAATTGTCGGCATAGCCCGCCGTTAGCGAGTTGCCCACAGCAACATATTTCGAGAAGTCCAGGCCGCCCGTAGAGTACGGCTGGGTCGTGAGGTTGGGCCTGCAGGCGCCCAGCAGAAGGGCTGAGCCGGCTGCAAGCAGCATGGCAGCACGATATGAGTTCATCTTTTTCAAAATGGCTTTTCGGTGTGTTCGGTAAGGTTAGAAATCGTAGGTGAGGCCAATGCCGGGAGTAACCGCTTTGGTTTGATACTTGCCGCTGAATGCAGCTTCATCATAGGAAGCGTTGCGCTTTTCAGAGCTTACATATTCAACAGCGGCGAGCAGGTTGAGGCTCTTCGCAAGTTTCAGGCTTAAGCCGGCTGTCAGCACCACGCGGTTGGCATCCGGAAGGTCCGGAGAAACATACCCATCGCGAACGGGTGAAGGATCATAAGCTGCACCCATCATGATGGCGAGAGCATCAGTAGCCTGATAGTGACCGCCAATGCGAGCCGCCAGACGGTTTTCATACAGGCGAGCTACGGAACTCCGCTTGCTGCCATTCACTTCGTCTCCATAGTTGAAGGCAAGAGAATCGTAGGCTTTCCAACCTACAAGGTTGAAATCTACCTGCACCGTAAAGCGCTCCAAGGGCTTCCAGGCGGCACCTACCGACAGCACTTCGGGCAAGGGCAACGTAGCATCAAACGAAGTGTTGGGGAAAGAGGCGGCTGCGGCTACCGGCAGGTTTGAGAAGTTGACATCGCCATCCTTCACGCGCATGTCCACACGGCTGCGGTAGCTGATACCAAAATGCAGCCTGTCGCTGGCTTTTAGAGAAATACCTACGTTGTAGCCCATGCCTTTAGCGCTTCCTTTCAGGTCGGCATGGCCATCTTCGCCCGTCTGATTTTGTACTGGTAAAGCGCGGGTTATTTCGGTGTGGCCAGTTGCAAAAACAACACCGGCTCCGATGGAAACCTCATCGCAAATACGATAAGCGATCGTCGGCTGAATGAATACAGACTGGAGGTAGATAGACTGCGTTACATAGCGGCCTGTCCAGTTATTGTCCCACTTGGTGCCTGAGCCGAAAGGCGTGTAAACACCCACGCCAAAGCCCAGTCTGTCTGCACCTTTCACGGTTCCGCCTACATAGATATTGAAGGGGGTAAAGGTCGAGTTGACGGTGCGCTCCACCTGGCCTGTTGACTGATTCATATACTCCACGCGCGGCAGGATGAATTGCACGCTACCGTAAGCCTGAAGGCTCTTCATTCGTGCGAGGCCGCCGGGATTGTAAAAGAGCGTAGATGCATCCCAAGGCATAGCAGTTCCTCCACCGCCCATGGCAAGCTGGCGAAGGCCCTGCAGGTTGAGTTGATAGCCGGCACTGAAAGCTGCGGCAGATGGCAACAGCAGCGCGGCCGTGATAAAAGCAAGTTTTCTCATAAAGCGGAAAAATGTGTCCGGTGAAGATAGCGCAGCACTTCACATTGCCAAAAGCAGGAATTCACTTGAAACCCTTTGCTTATGCGGCTAATAGCCCGCTAAGGCAATGGCGCAGATGCTCACTTTCAGTCCCGGAATTTGAAGCAATGCCGTTGCTGCAGATTCAAAGGTGGCACCTGTGGTCAAGACGTCATCTATCAACAGCACATGTGTGCCCGCCGGTAGGGCATTCGCGTCCGCACAAAATGCATCGCGCACATTGAGCACCCTTTCCTCTCTGTTTTTCTTCGTTTGGCTTTCCGTGTGGCGCGTACGGAGCAGGGCCTGCTCCATCACCGGCAGGTGCAGCACACTGCTCATGCCTTCTGCAATCAATATGCTTTGATTGAAACCTCGCTGACTTTGCTTGCGCGGATGCAGCGGCACCGGCACGATGCCTTCTATTTCATCAATCCAGTCGTTTTGCTTTAAAGCCCAGCCCGCCTGTGTTCCGAGGTAGTTTCCAATCTTTTTTCTGCCCCGATATTTCAATTGATGGAGCAGATGTTGCAACAATCCCCCTGCACTGAAATATCCAAATGCCGTGGCGTGCGCAAACGGAATTCGACCTGCCAGGCGTAGTGCGGCTTCATTTTCAGGGCGCCTGCTGAAATCGGTGAGGGGCAATTCGGCCTGACAGCCCAGACACAATACCTCTTCCTGCCGAAGCAATACCTCCCGGCACCCTTCGCAAAGACGCGGGAACAGGAGGTGAGAGGCTCCGTAAATCGCTTCCTGAAAAATTTGCCGTAAGGCCATCCCAACTAAGATAGCCGCCCAAACGCTGCTTCAAAAGCCAGGGCTAAAAGAGCGCCCGATACACATCTTCAACCTTATTTACGGGCTTCAGTTGGAGCTTGTAGTTTTTCTCGTTCAGCCCTTTGGCATTGGCCTTTGGAATGAAGATGGCATCCATACCCAGCTTGTCTGCTTCGGCAATGCGCTGATCCACACGATTGACGGCGCGTATTTCACCCGACAGGCCTACCTCACCCACAAAGCAAACGTTGGAAGGCAGCGCTACATCTTCATATGAGGACAGCAAGGCACACACCACGGCCAGCTCCATCGAGGGGTCTTCCACTTTCAGTCCACCGGCAATATTTACAAAGACATCTTTCTGCCCGAACCCAAAGCCTCCGCGCTTTTCCAGCACTGCCAACAAGAGTTGAAGCCGACGCAGGTCCATGCCGCTGACCGTCCGCTGCGGCGTGCCATACACCGCCTGCGACACCAGCGCCTGCACTTCAATCATCATCGGCCGGGCACCCTCCAGGATGGCTGCTATTGCAATGCCACTGAGCGGCTCTTCATGTTGCGACAACAGAATTTCTGAAGGATTGGAAACGGGGCGCATGCCACCGGACAGCATTTCATAAATGCCTAATTCAGAGGTAGAGCCGAACCGGTTTTTCAAAGTGCGCAAAATCCGGTAGGCATAATGCCGGTCCCCTTCAAACTGAAGCACCGTGTCCACCATATGCTCCAGCACTTTGGGGCCTGCAATGGCGCCGTCTTTGGTGATGTGGCCAATGATGATGACGGGAACATTTGCCGCTTTCGCGAAGCGCTGCAATTCGGCTGCCGTCTCACGAACCTGACTCACTGAGCCTGCCGCACTTTCCACATACGGGCTTTCCAGGGTCTGGATGGAATCCACGATCACCAGGCCGGGCTTTATCTTTTTAATCTCGCCGAAAATGGTGTCGGTGCGGGTAGCGTTGAGCAGATACAGTTGGTGGTTTGCCGTACCGATGCGATCCGCGCGCAGCTTCACCTGATGAGCGCTTTCCTCGCCGGACACATAAAGGATGGTTGTCTTTCTGAGTTGGAGCGCACATTGCAGAAACAGTGTGCTCTTACCAATACCCGGCTCCCCCGCAACCAGCACCACCGAGCCCGGAACCAGACCTCCGCCCAGCACGCGATTTAACTCGCCGTCCGGCAGGCTGATACGCGTTTCAGCGGGGGCGCTCAGCTCATCCAGGCGCAGAGCCTTGCCGGGTTTTCGTTCGCCCTCGTCCTGCCAGCCAGGCATTTCGCCGGGGCGTTCTTTTTCACCGCGCGTCACGATTTCTTCTACGAAGGAATTCCAGGTGCCGCAGGAAGGACACTTGCCCGTCCATTTCGGCGACTCATACCCGCATTGCTGACAAAAAAATGCTGACTTGACTTTAGCCATGTTCGCTTCCCTGATTTAGATCAACGTCGCATCGCTGCGCGGCACCGAAGATGCTGCATGAAAAATTCAGGCAGCCGGATTTTCAATTTCAGATTGGAAAGAGAGGTCGGAGTGCAGCGTCTATCGGGGCGAAGAATTGTTCTTGCGATAGTTGTGCTCTGAAGATGGCCTGCGTGGAAAAGGAGGAATGAAAAGGGGCCGAAAAAAAGAAGCCATCCCGAGGAATCGGGACGGCTCACTTACTAACCCATTAAATTCACAACTGCCGCAAATATACCTCCAGCAGATGGCTTCTCCAAAATGAGCGGAGATGAATTAATTACAATGTAATTAAAGATATAATTGTTAGATTAGTGATTATTAATAATGTGCGTTGAATCTTGGTTTAAAATTGCCAAATCGAACGGCTCATAGGAAAAACCTGTAGCCGCAGCCTTACCCGTCAGTTCTTTCGGCTTCCCCGCCAATTTTTTGGGAATTTCGGGCCCTTCCTGAAAGTAAAGTCCATTTCTATTCAATGACTCACAACCTGGCTCGCCCGCAGGCGAAACCCCGTCATTTTCTTCCTGCCGATTTTCAAGTATCCGACTGGGAATCACTCTTACCCTTTTTCGAAAAGCTTCAGTCCCGCTCCATTTCAAGCACCGCCGATTTGCAACAATGGCTGGATGACGTGTCTGAAATCGAGGCCGTCATTTCTGAAGATGCAAGCTGGCGTCAGATCCGAATGACGCTTGACACCACTAATGAGGAATACGAACAGGCCTTCACCTATTTCGTGACGGAGATAGAGCCCAAGATGAAGCCTTGGCTTTTTGAACTCAATAAAAAGTTGAGCGAATCCCCCTACGCCGATGGTTTGGACCAGACTCAGTTTTTCCCTTACCTCCGCTCGGTGCGCAACAGTATTGAGTTGTATCGTGAGGAGAACATCCCGATTCAGTCGGAACTAAGTCTGCTGGCGCAGCAATATGGCGTCCTTTCCAGCAAGATGACCGTGGAGCAGGACGGAAAAGAATATACCCTGCAGCAGGCCGCCCGTTTTTTGCAGAATCCGGACAGGGATTTGCGCGAGCAGGTCTATCGAAAGATTGTGACCCGTCGGCTGCAGGATAAAGAGCCTCTGAACGAGCTTTTCGACAAGCTGCTATCGCGGCGCCATCAGGTGGCTCTGAATGCCGGCTTCGAGAATTATCGCGATTACAAATTCAAGGAGTTGGGCCGCTTCGATTATGGCCCGGAAGATTGTTTCCGGTTTCATGAAGCAGTTCGCGAGCATATTCTGCCTTTGCTGGCCTTGCTGCAGGAAAAGCGTGCACAGCGTCTGGGCCTGGACAAATTGCGCCCCTGGGATACGGATGCCGAACCTGCCAATCTGAAACAACTTCATCCCTTCAAGGACGGGCAGGAGCTGACGGAAAAGGCGATTGAGGTGTTCAGTATGCTTCGTCCCTTCTTTGGAGATTGCCTGCGCACCATGCGCGAGATGAAACGTCTGGATTTAGACAGCCGCAAGGGGAAAGCGCCGGGAGGGTACAACTGCCCACTGGCCGAAACGGGCGTGCCTTTCATTTTCATGAATGCTGCGGGCGCTATGAGCGATGTCATCACTATGATGCATGAAGGCGGCCATGCAGTTCATTCCTTTTTGTCGCACCCGTTGGAGCTCAGCGCTTTCAAGGAATATCCGATGGAGATTGCCGAGCTGGCCAGCATGAGCATGGAGCTGTTTACGATGGAGCACTGGAATGTTTTCTATACCGAAGCTGAAGACCTGCAACGGGCAAAGCTGGATGAGTTGGAGCGCGTCATCTCGGTGCTGCCCTGGATTGCCACCATTGACAAATTCCAGCATTGGCTCTACACCCATGTCGGCCATAGTGTGCAGGAGCGCGAACGGGCATGGCTTGAAATTCTCGCCGAGTTCAGCACCGGCCGCGTGGACTGGACCGGCTTCGATGCATATCGGAGCAACTTCTGGCAAAAGCAACTGCACCTCTACGAAGTGCCCTTCTATTATATAGAGTATGGTATTGCACAGTTAGGCGCTATTGCCATGTGGCGTCAGTATCGGCAGTCGCCGCAACAAGCACTGGACAAATACAGCAAGGCCCTGTCGCTGGGTTACACCCGCAGCCTGCACGAACTCTACGACACCGCCGGCATCCGCTTTGATTTTTCACCGGATTATGTGGCAGAGCTGGCCGGCTTCATGCGCCAAGCATTGGCGGAGGTAGGTATTCAATAAAATTCTGCTGTCTGCCTTTCTAAAAAAGAGAAAAGGCCGTCCCAACTCTATGGGCGGCCTTTCTGCTATTTGCGAAGCCGGCTAAAAGAGGCGCAGTATGCCTACTTCTAATCTGCCTTTCGCCTTCACCAGCCCATCGCCATAATGCTGCGCCACGGGCAGGCTGTAGCCCAGCTCGGCACCCCAATTCCGTGCATAGGCATGAAGTCCTGCGGTTGCAAAAAGCATATTGCCGCCGGTGTACTGCGCCAGCGAACGCGATGGGTAGTTATCGTAATCCTGCGCGGCCTGTTCGTAGCGCATCCCCGCAGCAGGCGTCAGTCGCCAGGCCTTCACAGAAAACTCACGAAAAGCCTGCACGGCGCTGCTCAGCCGGTTTCCATATTTATAGGTCTGATGGTTGGGCGTGGTCAGCGTGTAGCTTCCTTCCGCATTGAGGCCCCACTGGCCATGACGCAGGGTGTAATTGGCGTTCGCTACAAAATCCCAGGAGCCGGTACCTGCCTGCATGGAAGGCGCCAGTTCATCGCCGCTGCCCAGCACCTCGTTGTCATAAGCACCTGTAGGCGCCTTTACGCCACCACCGGCCTGCAGGTAATGCTGCCATCCGCTGCAGGTAGCTGTGGGCTGAAGAATCTGATAGTTCAGCAAAACCGTGGCATCGCCCAGGCCGGACATCACCGTGCGTGTGCCGTCTTCCACTTTCGTATTGTATTGATAGGGAAGGATGCCGATTACCCGAAAGCGACCTATGGCATAGCTGCCCCAAACCTGTGTTGTTTGAAAATACTCGTAGCCCGGTGCATGGCCCTGCTCAGAGGCGTCATGATAGCTTTCAAACCAGCGGTAGGTATGTTGCAGCCCCAGAAAGCTGCCGCCTCGCTGCGAAAGAATTCCGAGATAAGGGCTGGACGCGGAGCAGCCGCAGGTATTGCAGGCATGGGCCACGCTAAAACCGGCGCCCAGCAGCAGCGTGAGAAAGATTCGTTTCATGATTTAATCGTGTTGAAGGGCGATGACGGTGTCCACCTCGCCCGAGGTCTGAGTGAAAGAAAGAGCTGTGCCACCGGAATAACGGAGCCCTGTGGCGGTGTCGTGAGAGACGCGATAGATGTAATAGCTGCCACAATTCAGCCGCGTCAGGTGAATATGGTTTTCGCCGGCCTCACCGGCATAGGCCTTGTCGTACAATGCAGGGTCTGTTCCGGGGCTTGAGGTGGCACCATACTTCACATACGCAGTGTCGTTGCCGGCGGTGTTAAGAACGGTATCGCCGCCTATCGTTGCGAAGACGACAACCTGAGTGATGCCGCCATCGCCGGCCTGGCAGGTGGCGCCGTTATCGTCCGATTTTTTGCAGGATGAGATGCCTGACAGCAAGATGCCGGCAGTGAGGAGCGCAATGGCTCCGTACATGATTTTTTTCATGAAAAGGAGGAAAGAGACTTGGTTAGAAAATGCGCGAACACACACGGCCAATCAGGCCATGAGCACACACGACAATCAGGACGAAGGGAAAAGGCCTGCTAACCGGGCGGGTGGAAGATGCGCAGGATAACCTCCTCCGGGGACGGTTCCTGATAGGCAAATCCAAAAGACTCTTTTTCCGGAATCACCGGCCTTAGTTGAAAAATGGCGGGGAGTAAAAATGCCGGCAGTTCAATCTTGGAAATTTCTGCGAGGCGGGCTTTGCCTTGTGCGTCCAGCCCGTCTGCTTTTTCGAGTTGCTTTTTCAAAAAGCATTTCCCGTTGCAATGCATCATCGGCCGGTCGCGGTTCTCGCAAAGCGTGCGGCTCACGTAGTCAATGTTGGCCTCGTACCAAGTGAGGATCCCGATCTTCATCAGAGCGGGCGCCATCAGTAACAGGAAGAGAATGGCAGCAACCGTAGTGCGCATTACAAGGCAAAATTACCGGAGTGCAAACAGGCAGCTATGACCTTGGTCAGAACAGGCCATTGATGTCGTCAATATTTCGTGCCGCTGACGAATTGCTGTCAAGCGTGGACTTTTGCGGCGCATCTCTCTTCGACCTTCGGCTTTCATGAATTGGAATCATCTCTTTTCTGCGCAGCGCTGTGGCGACCGGCCTCGTGGCGACGGCAACTCCGACACGGTGCGTAGTTCTTATATCCGCGACTACGACCGTATCATTTTTTCATCTGCTTTTCGGCGCCTGCAAAACAAGACACAGGTGTTTCCGCTACCGGGTGCCGTCTTCGTGCACAATCGCCTCACACATTCGTTGGAAGTGGCTTCGGTAGGGCGCTCGTTGGGCAAAGCGGTAGGCGATGCACTCGCCGACCTGCATCGTTTTTCAGAGCCGCATGTGGACGGTTTTTATCGCCATGAATTGCACTCCGTGATAGCCTCGGCCTGCCTAGCCCATGATATTGGTAACCCGCCTTTCGGCCATTCGGGGGAAGACGCCATCCGGAGCTTTTTCACCGAACTGCCTGCCCCGGAAAGACGCAGATTGGAAGACAATCTCTCGCCAAATCAGCTTGCCGATTTCGACAAGTTTGAAGGCAACGCCAACGCTTTTCGCACGCTCACACATCACTTCAGTGAAAGAGAACCCGGCGGCTATCGTCTCACCTACGCCACACTCGCCAGCATCGTCAAGTATCCCTGCATTTCTCTGGAGGGTTTCAATAAAAAAACAGGCCGTGTTGCTACCCACAAGAGCGGCTTCTTTGATTCAGAAAGGGAAGGCTTTGCGCAGATTGCCGGGCAATTGGGCCTGCCGCGCATCGAAGGTTTTCAGGAAGCTTATGCCCGCCATCCATTCGTTTATCTGGTAGAAGCTGCGGATGATGTCTGCTATCGGGTGATTGATCTGGAAGATGCGCATCGGCTCGGCATCCTTTCACTGGAAGGCTTTCTCGATCTCTTTCTTCCATTTTTTGAATCGGGCAACGGTTATGATTCGCTGCAATATCTGGAGGAGAAGCTCCACAAGATTCGAGACGAAAACCAACAGGTGCAGTACATACGCGCCCGCTGGATAGGCCGGATGGTAGGCCTGCTGAAAGAGGCCTTTCTAAACAATGAAAAGGCCCTGCTGGCCGGTAGTCTGGAGTGCTCGCTGCTCGAGTGTCTGGATGAAAAGTATCGTGGCCCGCTGGCAGAAATCGGGAACTATTCGAAAGCCCATGTATATCGGCATCGCTCGGTGGTGGAGATTGAAGTAGCCGGCTATCATATCATTGGCGGACTGCTGCGGGCCTTGGGGTCGGCGGTGTTGGAGCCGCAGCTTTCCCGCTCGAAGAAATTGCTGGAGCTGGTGCCGCGTCAATATCTGATTAGTGGTGCGAGCCTGTATGCCGACCTGCAGTCTGTGGTGGATTTCATAGCCGGCATGACGGACCTTTACGCCCTGGACCTGTACCGAAAAATCAACGGTATTTCCATCCCCGAGCTTCGATGACTTCTAATCCACGAAACCTGCGGATCGCCGACTACAGCTATGAGCTGCCCGAGGCCCGGATTGCCCGATTCCCGCTCAGTCAACGCGACGCATCGAAGCTGCTGGTCTATCAGGATGGCCACATTCAGGAAGATGTATTTCGCCATTTTAGCGCACACCTTCCGGCCTCTTCCCTGCTCGTGCTGAACGATACCAAAGTGGTTCATGCACGGCTGTTGTTTCAAAAACCTACCGGCGGCATTATCGAGATTTTTTGTCTGGAACCTGCACCGCAATACGCAGACATTACAACCGCGCTCGCGCAACATGGTGAGGTGCTTTGGCAATGCCTGGTAGGCGGCGCGGCCCGCTGGCCGGAAGGGATTCCGCTCAAACTGATTCACGGAAACATTGTGCTCGAAGCCTCGCTTGTTTCGCGCAACAAGAACGATTTCAGCATTCATTTTCGATGGAGCCCGGCGCAGCTTAGTTGGGCTGAAGTGCTGGAACAGGGTGGGCAGGTGCCGCTACCTCCTTACCTCCGTCGTGAAGCAGAGCTGAGTGATGAACACAATTACCAAACCCTCTTTGCTGAGTATGAAGGCAGTGTGGCCGCACCTACGGCTTCCCTGCATTTCACCCCCGAAGTGCTTACTGATCTAAGCGCGCATGGGGTGCAAACGGCACGCGTAACCCTGCATGTGGGCGCCGGCACTTTTATGCCCGTCAAAGCGGAACTGACCGGTGGACATGAGATGCACCACGAGTGGATTGAGGTGAGTGATGCCACACTGGCGCAGTTGGCTGCTGCGGAAAAACAACCGCTGCTTGCCGCAGGCACTACCGGCCTGCGCACACTGGAAAGCCTTTACTGGCTTGGCTGCAAGGTGGCGAAACATCCGGATATTGCTCCGGCAGCATTGCGCCTGTCGCAGTGGGAAGCCTACGAAGAACATCTGCGCCTTAGCAAAAGCGATGCGCTCCATGCGCTGCGCGAATGGCTGCAAAAGCAGGGACGGAACAAGTTGGTGACCCGCACGGGACTGCTCATTGCACCGGGCTATTCCTTTCAGATGGCGGATGGCCTGCTCACCAATTTTCACCAGCCCCGAAGCACCCTGCTTCTGCTCGTGGCGGCCTTCATCGGCGACGACTGGCAGCGGGTGTATGACTACGCCCTCACGCATGATTTTCGTTTTTTGAGCTACGGCGATGCCAGCCTGCTTTGGCGAAAAGGCTTTCAGCGGTAGCGCAGCCTCATGCCCGGAGCATTCATTCTTTAAAAAATTCAACCTCCCTTGACAAGACAAGAATTCATCATTGCAGCATTAGCTGAAGACATCGGCCCCGGCGATTATTCCACGCTGGCATCCATCCCTGCAACTGTGCGCGGCAAGGCTGCGCTTCGCGTGAAAGAAGACGGCATCCTGGCCGGCATGGAAGTGGCTGAAGCCATCTTTCATCACCTGGAGCCGGAGGCGCAAATCGAGGCTTTCAAAAAAGACGGCGACACGATTCATAAAGGCGAAACGGCCTTTGAAGTGTCGGCAAGGGTGCACACCATTCTTCAGGCAGAGCGCCTCGTGCTGAATTGCATGCAGCGTATGAGCGGCATCGCCGGCCTCACGCGCCGATATGTGGATCGGGTGGCCGGCTACAAGGCCCGCATTCTGGACACGCGCAAGACCACGCCCCTACTTCGCGATCTGGAGAAAGAAGCTGTACGCATAGGCGGTGGCGTCAATCACCGCATGGGCCTCTACGATATGGTGATGCTAAAGGATAATCACGTGGATTTTGCCGGAGGTATTGCCAATGCCATTCGTCAGACGAATACCTTCTTAAAGGCGCAAGGCCTTTCGC
The DNA here is from genome assembly GCA_035914595.1 of Chitinophagaceae bacterium. Lineage (GTDB taxonomy): Bacteria > Bacteroidota > Bacteroidia > Chitinophagales > Chitinophagaceae > UBA1952. Next base: position 15,151 of record JAMIQN010000291.1, read on the forward strand.
TGAAAATTGAAATCGAAACCCGCTCGCTGGAGGATGTGCGCGAGGTGCTGGCAACAGGCCAGGTGCATCGCATTATGCTCGACAACTTCAAACCTGCCGACATGGAAGAGGCCGTGCAGTTGGTGGGCGGGCGCTTTGAAACGGAAGCCTCAGGCGGCATCACGCTGGACAATATTGTGGACTATGCCCGCACCGGTGTGGACTTTATTTCGGTAGGTGCTATCACGCACCATGCCGTCAGCATAGACCTAAGCCTGAAAGCGATCTAAGCAGCCCTGCGCATGGCCGTTTGTTTCATCATCAACCCTAAGGCAGGCACGGATCGGGTCAAAGAAATCCGCACTGCCATTGATGCTGTGTTTGCCCAGGCCGTCAGCCCGCCGGAGTTGCGATTCACGGAGTACGCCGGACATGGAGAATTACTGGCTCGCGAGGCTGCTGCGCACGGTGCCCGTGTGGTGGTTGCCGTGGGTGGCGATGGTTCCGTACGCGAGGTGGCGAAGGGAATAATCGGTACGGAGGCCGTGCTGGGCATAGTGCCTAAAGGCTCGGGCAATGGCCTGGCCAGGAGCCTGGGAATTCCCTTGTCATTGAAGGCGGCCCTGGGTGTGATTGCGGCTGGAAAGACGAGGCAGATTGATGTAGGCTATGCCAATGAAGAGCTTTTTCTTTCCAATGCAGGTGTCGGCTTTGATGCGCTCATCGCGAAAGCATTTGCTGCGAGCAGGCGTCGCGGATTGCGTGCCTATTCATGGCTGGTAACGCGGCACCTCTGGGGCTATCGTGCGCCCCTGTGGCAGCTTTCCGTGGATGGCCGGGAATGGGAAGAAGCGGCTTTCATGGTGAATGTGGCCAATGGCCGACAGCTTGGTTACAACTTTCAGATAGCACCCCATGCGCAGCCCGACGATGGCTGGCTGGACCTGACGCTCATCCGGCCTTTCCCCAAAGCATTCGGAGGCACGCTGGTGTGGCATGCATTCCGTGGCGCCATTCAGCGAAGCCGGTATGTGCAGCATGTGCGCGGACAGCATATTCGGGTAGCGCATCCGCAATTGTGCACGATGCAAACAGACGGGGATGCGCATGTCTGCGGGCCACAGGTGCAGTTTCAAATCAGGCGTGCTGCCTTGAAGGTGATGGTACCCTGATTATTCCCCAACCAGCTCGCCGCTTTCAGAAACGGCAAGGCCTGTGGCGGCTTCTTCAGGCAGGGCCTCGAGGCCGTTGGTAGGCAGCACATGATCTATGTCCACAATGTCGCGGAGCTTGGGCAGAGCAGCCGGAGAATTGATGCCGAGATAATCCATGAAGCTCTTGGAGGTGGCATACACCAGCGGCTTTCCGACGGCATCTTCGCGCCGGCCCGTGATGATGATCAGCTCCTTTTCCAGCAATTTTTGAATGGAATAATCGGCAGACACGCCGCGGATGTATTCGATCTCGGACTTGGTGATGGGCTGCTTGTAGGCAATAATGGAAAGGGTTTCCATGGCAGCGGTGGACAGCTTGCGGATGTGCTTGTCGCCATTGAGCTGAAGCACTGTCTTATGAAATTCCTTCTTGGTAAGAAATTGAAACCCGCCGCCGATTTCGCGCAGCGAGAAAGGGTAGTAACTGCTGTCGTACTTATCGCGGATAGCTTCTACGCAAGCCGCGATTTGCTCCGGCTCCTGAGGTAGTTCCAGCGCAGCACCGAGGAAGTCGCAAAGTTCAATTTGGGTAAGCGGGCGTTCGGAAGCAAAAATCAAGGCTTCTACATGCGGCATCAATTCGTCAATAGTCATTCTGGTTCCCGTTTTTCTTGAATCGAATGTAGCAGGCTGCCGGGCGCTTGCAGGGTTAAGAAATGCACAAGTGTGGGTAACGCACAGACAGTTTTGAAAGGGCGCTGCGTACCGACCAGATGCCTTCCCTTACCGACTTGCTTTGTCATACTGCCGTAACACCATTCTGCCCTGTATGTGTACGCCAGTAGCTTTGCGCGCTCTTAAAGAAGAAGAAGAAGATTTATGAAGTCAATTTTTATCCAGATGATTGTCCTGATAAGTCCGTTGGGGCTGTGGGCACAGACTTATAAGATCTCAGGGAAAGTGGCAGACAGCAAAGGGAAGCCCGTGGCCGGTGCCAGCGTTTATCTCGACAATACACTTGATGGCGGCACCTCCGACAGTGCAGGCCATTTTCAATTCACTACCACCGAGCATGGCGACCAGGTGATTGCAGTGGCTGCAACCGGCTATCAAAATGCCGGCAGGCCGATTCATATATCCGGTGATATCGCCGATCTCGTGCTCAGCTTAAAGGCTAACCCTCGCCAACTGGAAGGCGTAACGGTGACTGCCGGCGCCTACGAGGCGGGAACAGATAAAGGCAAAACCATTCTCAGCTCGCTGGACATCGTGACTACGGCAGGTGCCAATGCAGATGTGGTTCGTGCCATTCAGACGCTGCCGGGAGCGCAACAGCAGGGCAGTCAGAGTGGCTTGTTTATTCGGGGTGGGGACGCTTCTGAAGCAACCATCATCGTGGATGGATTGGTGCAACAGGACGCCTTTACAACTACAGCTCCGGGGGTGGCAGGCCGCAGCCGTTTTTCGCCCTTTCAGTTTCGCGGTATTTCATTTTCCAGCGGAGGCTATTCGGCGCGATATGGGCAGGCTATGTCCAGTGTGCTCGAGTTGAATACCCTCGATCTTGCCGATCGTTCTACCGTGAATTTGGGCGTCAATATGGCTGGCCTCTATGCATCCGGCTCCAAGCTTTGGAAGAACACTTCGCTGGACCTGACAGGCTCGTATTTCAACCTCGCTCCGTTCTATGGAATAGCGAACACCAACGTGGATTATTACAATGTGCCCACCGGTGCGAGTGGCTCTGCGCGTTTTGTTTGGAAGCCTAACAAGAACGGCATGTTGAAAGTGCTTACCAATTTCACGGGCTTCAAATCAGGCGTGCAGGTGCCCAATCCCGACTCACCCGGATCGCAGTTTCGCTATGGAATTACAAACGCCAATGGCTATCTGAATCTGACCTACAACCAGCGTTTCGGCAGTAAGTGGAACCTCTACACGGCGGCCTCCTATGCCCAAAATCAGGATGATATTCAAGCCGGCAGCATTCCTGTAAAAAACAGAAATGACCGCACGCAGTTTCGGCTGGAGTTGAAGCGCTATCTGGCTTCCAACCTCTCTATTCTTGCCGGCACCGAAGTGCAACATTTTTCCTATCGCAAGAACATCAGCTTAGACACGGCTGCTTTTGACCTCGACTTCACAGAGACGCAAACAGCCGGATTTGTGGAAGCCGACTGGAGCCCTGCCCGCTGGATTGCCATCCGGCCCGGCATTCGTGCAGAGCATAGTGACCTGCTCAATCAAAACACTTTTGCACCGCGATTGTCCGTCGCCATCCGTGCGGGTATGTACGGGCAGGTAGGCCTTTCCGGCGGCATCTTTTACCAATTGCCCGACCTGCCTTATCTGCAATACGGCTACCGTCCGGAGATGCAGCGCGCCATTCACTACATCGCCAATTACCAATGGATAAAAGGCGACCGCACTTTCCGCGCAGAGGTGTATTACAAAGACTACAGCAGCCTGGTGCGGGAACACGTAACGACTTTCGACCCGAATAATTACCGCTTTGCATATACACAACCGGACAACAGCGGATACGGCTATGCCAAAGGCTTTGAGCTGTTTTGGCGCGATAAGAAACTGGTGAAAAATGTGGACTACTGGATTTCGTATTCGTACGTAGATACGCGGCGTCTTTTCAGAAATTATCTCGCCGAAGCACAACCCGATTTTATAGCGACGCACAACGCCAGTCTGGTGGCCAAGTACTACATCGAAAAGTGGACGACCCAGATCAATGCGACCTATGCCTTTGCTACCGGAAGACCTTACTACAACCCTCAGAACCCGGAGTTCCTGGGCGACCGAACCGCCAATTATCACAACCTTTCTATTGCGGCCAACTACCTGACGCACGTGGGCAAATGGTTCACGGTGATCTATGCCGGCGTGGACAATGTCACCAATCACAAGAACATTTTCGGTTATCGCTATAGTGCGGATGGCAGCCAGCGTTACCCACAATACCCTGCGCTGTTTCGCTCGTACTTCGTAGGTGTCAATTTCTCGCTCACCGCTTTTGACCGCGATGAACTTTGAGCCTTCGCCGCACCCACCTGACTTTCCTCCATCATCTCATACACTCCCCAAATCAACCACCCCAATGAAACGTTTTCTCCTTCTTGCCTTAGCCGGATGCATGTCGTTCGGCGCCTTTGCCCAGGCCGATTACAAGCCTGTCTTGAAAAACACATTCGATGCCTTTGACACCACGTTTGCGGATATGGCGGCGAAGCAAAATCTGGGCAACCGCTTAGTGCTGATCGCCAAAAAATTCAACAACGAGTGGGCGGCGCAATTCTATGCTGCGTATGGTCTGGTGCAGCTTTCCTACTTCGAAAAAGATGCGACCAAGAAAGACGCCATGCTCGATGAAGCCGCCAACTATCGGGATGATGCGGCCCATCTTTTAGGAAAAGAAAACTCAGAAACGGAAGTACTGGCAGCTATGATTGCCAACAGCCGTATTGGTGTGGACCCGCGCAATCGCTGGCAGAAATATGGCAAGCAGTTCAGCGATCACCTGGACAAAGCCAAAGAGATGAACCCCGACAATCCGCGCATCTACCTGGAACGGGGCATTTCCAAGTTCTATACACCGGCCATGTTTGGCGGAGGCAAGAAGGCGGCATTACCATTCTTTGAAAAGGCCCAGGGCCTGTATGCCAAAGAAGACCGTAGTGATATTGAGAAGCCTTACTGGGGCCAGGGAACAAATGAATACTTCCTGAAACAGGCTAAGAGCGAGGGAAAGGAAGAGAAGGAATAGCCTGCCTGATGAGTGTGCCAACGGCCTGCAGAAAACCGCTGTGGGCCGTTCTTATTTGTAATCGTTTTTGACGTTCCCGGCCCGGTTGCTAAGGGGGCCGCAATACACACGCTTTACAAAATCACGATAGAAATAACTGCAAAGAGCTTGTTATTTCAAAGGATAGCGATTTTCTTTAGTGCAAAGCGCGAAACAGTGAAAATGAACAAAAAACATCACTGAATCGGCTTCGTATTAAATAACCACAAAACGCTACCTCATGAAAAAACTACTATTGTCAACCCTGATGTTCCTGGGTATGTCCGCAGATGGGGCAGATGCCCAAATCTCAATTACCAGCTTGCCATTTACACCTGCGACGACCACATTCAACAGCTATGATCCATCGTCTTCAGCTAATCTGACTTCAACAATTCCGACCGGCTGGTCGGCGAATTCGAGCGGGACAGCTTCCTATAGAGGTACGGGTACCGGCACGAGCAATGCCGGTGGCTATTGGGCCTACGGCAGCAGCGGAGATTACAGTTTAGGTGTCCTCCACTCAGCGTCAACTGCAGAGATTACCTACTCGGTGAGCTTTACCAACAATTCAGGAACGACGATTCAGTCGCTCACACTGTCGTGGGATTATGAGCAGTGGCGCTTTGCCAATGCCAGCGGTTGGGATTGTTCCGGCACGGGCCAATTGGCCGGCAATACAACCCTCAATGCAAAAGATTTTGCAGGCTCCTCCTCGGGGGTGAATGGCACGGTAGCCACTACCCAGGTCGCCTCTTTTAACCTCACGGGGCTGAGCATTACGAATGGTCAAAGCTTTGGCATCTCGTGGGTCACAACGGATGATGCCAGTTCTGATAATGGAATCTCGATCGACAATTTCAGCATTTCGGCCAGCTCAGGTGCTCCCCTGCCTATTGAGTTGCTCAGCTTCTCAGTGAAACGCAGTCCGACTACTGACCGCCTGAACTGGTCCACTTCCTGCGAGAGTTCAGTAACCCAATTCCTGGTACAGCGTAGCGATGGCTACAGCGATTTTTCTACGCAGGCTACTGTGGATGCACAGGTTGATAATTGCCGCGACGCTCGTCATTATCAGTATGAATTGCCGGTGCATAATGCGCCCATAAGCCTCTATCGGCTGGCACTGCGAGAGCTTTCCGGAATGCTTAGCTACAGTCAGACAATCCGCGTAGGAAAAGCAAATCAGGCGACTCCGGTTTGGATTTGGCCGGTCCCGGTTCGCAGTCAGCTTCATGTGGAAGGCGCAGCCGACGGCACACCCTGGCGTATCTGCAATCTGATGGGGCAAAGTGTGCAGCAAGGCGTCTTCAGCAACGTTGCGATAGACCTGGGGTCATTGCCGCACGGCGTGTACTTTCTGCACCATGCTGCTGGTGTGCTTCGCTTTGAAAAAGAGTAATGTCTGTCCAGCATGTCACGAGGAGGCTCCGTAGCGATGCGGGGCCTCTTCCTATTTTCGCAACTTACCTGCGCTCTTATGAATAAAGTATTTGCCAATGCCGATGCAGCAATCCATGATATTGCTGACGGCGCTACCATCATGCTGGGCGGCTTCGGCCTTTGCGGCATTCCCGAGAATTGCATTACCGCGCTGGTGAAGAAAAATGTGCATGGCCTTACCTGCATTTCAAACAATGCCGGCGTGGATGATTTCGGGCTGGGATTGCTGCTGCAAAAGCGTCAGATTAAAAAGATGATTGCCTCCTACGTGGGCGAGAATGCAGAGTTCGAACGGCAACTGCTCAGTGGCGAAATGGAAGTGCAGTTGGTGCCGCAAGGAACGCTGGCCACACGTTGCATGATTGCCGGCTATGGCATTCCCTTCGTGCCGCTGCTGGCGGGCGTAGGCACCGAGGTGGCAGAAGGAAAGCAAACCGTAGAGCGCAATGGCCGTACCTACCTCATTGAGGATGCTTTTGATGCAGACTTTGCCATTGTAAAAGCCTGGAAGGGCGACACGATGGGCAATCTCATCTACAAAGACACGGCACGCAACTTCAATGCGGTGATGGCGATGGCCGGCAAAGTGACGATTGCCGAAGTGGAAGAACTCGTGCAGCCCGGCGAACTGGACCCGAACTATATCCACACGCCCGGCATCTATGTGCATCGGATTTTTCAGGGCACCAACTATGAAAAGCGCATCGAGCAACGCACCGTACGCAAGCGCCCTGCCTGAGTTTTTTCACGCCTTTTATCGCCTCCATTCAAACCAAGAATCTCATGTCTCTGAATAAAGAACAAATTGCACAACGCATCGCAAGGGAGCTGCAGGATGGCTACTATGTCAACCTCGGTATCGGCATTCCCACGCTGGTTGCTAACTACATCCCGGATGGTATCAGCGTCGTGTTACAAAGCGAGAATGGCCTGCTCGGCATGGGGCCTTTCCCTTTTGAAGGTGAAGAAGAAGCCGACATGATCAACGCCGGAAAACAGACGGTAACCAAGCTGCCCGGCTCTGCCATTTTTGATAGTGCCACTTCATTCGGAATGATCCGAGCAGGTAAGGTGAATCTTACTGTGCTTGGTGCCATGGAGGTGGCAGATAATGGCGATATAGCCAACTGGAAAATCCCGGGTAAAATGGTCAAAGGCATGGGCGGCGCCATGGATCTTGTTGCGGCTGCGAAAAATATTATCGTGGCCATGCAGCACACGAATCCGAAAGGCGAAAGCAAACTGCTGCCCCAATGCAGCTTGCCTTTGACGGGTATCCGATGTGTGCGGAAAGTGGTGACGAATCTGGGAGTATTTTCCATCACGCCCGAAGGCTTCCATTGCGACGAACGGGCACCCGGTGTGAGCGTGGAGGAAATCAAATCAAAGACAGCAGGCCGCCTGGTGATAGCGGATGATGTGCCCGAAATGGTCTTTTAATCGCAGCATCTGAAAGATGATTACCATCCTTCACAATGGCCGCTGCAGCAAGAGCAGAGGTGCGCTCGAAATTTTACAGGAAGAGCAAATTCCACATCAGGTGCGCTGGTACCTCCAGGAGCCGCTTGATGCCAAAGAATTGAAGGCCCTGCTTCGGAAGTTGCGTATGGCTGCAGCCGAATTGGTGCGGAAAAGTGAACCCTACTTCAAAGAGCATCTTGCCGGTCGTTCTCTTTCCGAAGAAGAATGGATCACTGAGCTGGTGGAGCATCCAGAATTGATGGAACGTCCCATTGTGGTGAATGGCCGAAAGGCCGTTGTGGCAAGGCCGCCGGAGCGACTACATGAGATTTTGTAGGTCTTACTTTTAAGGATGCACTGCATTCAGAAAGCCTCATTGTTTCTGCTGCTGGCCTGCTTTTTCGTACAGCCCTCATTTGCGAAAAAGGAGAAGAAACCTGAAACGGAACAGGGCCTCATTCGGCGCTTGTTAGGCTGCATGTCCAATCAGGATGCGTATTGCTACGTGGACCTTTGGCCGGATTTGGACACCCTTACCTCGGTTGTGATGGAGAAAAGCCCCAAGGGCTCGGCGGACTATGTGGATGCCTACTACCTGCAGCGCCAACCGCTGAAAGTGATGCGCGCAGATTCCATTTTTCAGGCAAGGCTGCGCACCAATTTTGATACAGTGATGGCGCGTGGAAAACGCCTCGGCATCCACTGGGATGGCATTATTCTGAGCCATTACGAGCTCATCCGCCAAGGCCAAACGAGAGATACACTTTATGAGCGCCTTGCACCAACCCGTTTCGTCGGCTACCTCTTTTTCATGGACATCGCCACGGGGCGAAACTTCGGTGTGATGGTCGGGAATATTCTCAACATCAACGGTGGCTGGTGGGGCGGTGAACTGACCAATGTGTATCCTGCCACCAACCGCGACGAGTGGCAGGCAGCCTATCGCGCAGACCTCAAAGAGCAAAGAAGAATTCAGTCGCTGCCGCCCGATAGTGTGACGGCCGCAGCACCACCCGGCGAAAATGTGCCGGATGAAGACGAGCCGGAGAAAAAGCCTGTGGCGACAGGTAATGTGGTGTCGCGGACCTACTATTCCGGGATGTTGGATGCGGAAATACCTGTTCAGCTTTATCTCCGCGGCCTTTCCGGAGGTTGCCCCAAACAGGAATGCGGATGGGAAGCGATTTACAAATTCGGCGATCAGGACGACTATATTCTGCTGGACGTAAGTAAGACGCCCGAAGGGAAATGGCTTTTCACGGAGGTGCCTCCCGCAGCCGTCATGGAGCTTGAGCTGAAAAACGACACAATCACGGGCTCGTGGATTTCGACCGATGATCAGACCGGCTATGATGTCAAGATGACTAAGCACGATGCAAGTGCCAAGCGTATTTCCCACCTTGACAAAATTTTTGCTTCGCTGAAAGAAGCAGCTCGAGCCGGCGCACAATAATCACCTGAATTTCCTTCCGGTCTTGTTACATTGTAGAACTGGTGCATGGGCACGATATTCCTATGTCCGGTACCGGTTTTTACTGCTTCCTACCATATGGAACAACCCGCCATTAAGACGCTCGGAGCGCTGCGTACCTCCGGCTATCAACCCAGAAGTGTAAAGGATGAAGTGCGGCAAAATCTGATTGCAGCGATTCATGAAAAACGGCACAGTTTCCCGGGCATCATCGGTTACGATGATACGGTGATTCCGGATGTGGAGCGCGCCTTGCTTTCCCGCCATAATATTCTGTTTCTCGGTTTGCGCGGTCAGGCGAAAACCCGCATGGCACGCGCCGTCGTCGCATTGCTCGATGAATGGATACCTGTCGTTGCAGGCGCCGATTTGAATGATGATCCCTTGCAGCCGATCTCACATTTTGCGCGCCAGCTCGTGGCCGAAATGGGTGACGAAACACCTGTTGAATGGATGCACCGCAGCGCCCGTTATGCGGAGAAACTGGCTACGCCGGATGTGAGTGTGGCGGACCTCATCGGTGATGTGGATCCTATCAAAGCGGCCAATCAACGCCTCTCTTTTGCGGATGAACGAGTGTTGCATTATGGCATTGTGCCCCGAAGCCATCGCGGGATTTTCGTGATTAATGAACTACCCGATTTGCAGGCACGTATCCAGGTGGCGCTGTTCAATATTCTGCAGGAAGGCGATATCCAGATTCGTGGGTTTAAGCTGCGCCTGCCGCTCGATATTCTCTTTGTTTTTACGG
>JAMIQN010000292.1:0-5565 GCA_035914595.1 Chitinophagaceae bacterium
CGCTGCATCCTTGTTTGAAAACTGCTGGGCATAGGCTGCGATGGCCGGCGAAGGGTAGCCGATATCCCAGCCGGTAGCGCCCTGCATCCACCGCTCATTCCAGAACGAGGCGTTTTCTGTGATGGCTCTTGGTTCTTCCATTTGCTTACTGATTGACGAGTTGCTCCACCTTCCACCAGGTGCCGCCATTGATGACGTTGGTGAAGCCGTTTTTGTGAAGAATATTCCGGGCGGCACTGCTGCGCATACCGCTTCTGCAAAAGACAACGATATGCTTCTTGCCTTTGAAACGGGCTAATTGTTTTTCCAGCCCGTCCACCGGAATGTTGACTGCTCCTTTCACGGAGCCGCCTGAAAATTCTGCCGCCGAGCGCACGTCCACCAGGAAGGCGCCTTCGCGGATGGCGTTAGCAAGTTCACTGTTCTTTTTTCCGCCGGATAAGAATGAGAAGAGTCCCATGTTGCTCTGATTTGTATCGTTCATTGAGGTTTTTAGTTGGCGCTGACGGCACCGCCTTTGGCGAGCCATTCTTTCATACCGCCGGAAAAGTTTTTTACGTCGCTAAATCCGTTTCGCGCCAGCACTGACTGGGCGATGGCGGCACGATCGCCGGCCTGGCAATAGATGACCACCTGCTTGTCGCGGCTCAGTTGATTGAGGTGCTCGCCGATGGTGCCCACAAAAAGATGGCGGGCGCCTGCCACGTGGCCTGCTTCATACTCGCTGAGGCCGCGCACATCCAGCACCTGAACCTCGTCTTTTCCGAGGAAGGTTTGGAATTCATCCATGCTGATCAGGTCAGCCGTCTGAAGGGGCAGACCCAAGTCGTCCACCTTCGAAATGAAGCCATAAATATTGTCCAGGCCGATGCGCATGAGCTTGCGGGTCAGGTCGTCCATCTTGTTTTCGTCTGCCACGAGGATGAACTGCTCCTGATAGTTAAGCAGCCAGCCGGCCCAGGTAGCGAAGGAATTATTACCCTGAATATTGATGCTGCCGGGCAGGCTTGCCTTTGCGAATTCAAACTTGTTGCGGGTGTCAATCACCTTGATGCCTTTCTTGTAAGCAGCAAGAAATTGCTCCTTGCTCAATTGAGGATGGCGCGGCACTTCTACAAGCAAAGGCCGATTCACTTTATTCAGCCGCTTCATCATCGCGAAATACTTGGGTGGCTCCGGCTGTCCTGCCAGCAAGCTGTCCACGAAGCCCTGCTCATTGTTGCCAAACTGCAAGGCCCAGTTGCGGATTTTCTCGTAGCCTACCGTCGAAGCGGGAACGGCGCCCAGCGCTTTGCCGCAGGCAGAACCCGCACCATGAGCGGGCCAGACTTGCACATAATCGGGAAGTGCTTCAAACTTCTTCAGAGAGGCAAACATCTGGCGTGCACCTACTTCTTTAGTGCCTGCAATACCGGCTGCTTTCTCCAGCAAATCCGGGCGGCCCACATCGCCGACAAACACAAAGTCGCCGGTGAAGGCCATGACGGGTGCGTCAGAAGCGGGCTTATCGGTGAGCAAAAAGCTGATGCTTTCAGGCGTGTGGCCGGGTGTGTGCAGCACCTGAAAAGAAAGGTTGCCTACGCGAATTGTATCGCCGTCTTTCAGGCCCTGATGCGGGAATTCATATTGCCAGTCGGGGCCACCTTCATCGGAGAGATACATGGTCGCCCCTGTAGCCGCAGCCAGCTCACGCGAGCCACAGAGAAAGTCTGCGTGGATGTGGGTTTCGGTGATGTGGGTAATCTTCAGATTGTTTGCTTTTGCAATCTTGAGATAGACGTCTGTGTCGCGCTGCGCGTCAATCACCATTGCCTGGCCGGTAGCCTGGCAACCGATCAGGTAGCTACCCTGTGCGAGGGTTTTATCGTACACGTGCTGAAAAAACATGGCTTCTGTTTTTTTTACGATGAAAGGAATCTTTCTCCAAAATCAGGATGTCCGCAAAATTGTAGCGGTGGCGCTTGCTACAAGGTGACTTTGGTTACAATAGGCGCAGCCAGCCTCTGCCCAGCTCTACTTTCCCTGAATCTTCCAATTGCTTTAACAGGCGCGAGATGACGACTCGGGCGGTGCCCAACTCATTCGCAAGCTGCTCGTGCGTGGCAGCGATGCTGTCTTTGCCCACCAGTTCCTGCTTCTTTCGCAATAAGACCAACAGGCGTTCATCCATTCGTTTGAAAGCAATGGCATTGACCACGTCCAGTAGTTCTTCGAAGCGTTTGTGGTAGAGACGAAAAATGTAATCAAGCCATTCGGGGTATTCGCGGATGAGCCAGGGCAATTGCTCAATGGGCAGGAAAAGAATTTCCGCATCTTCCTCCACCTCGGCCTTCACCTTGCTGGTGTCATGATGCAGGCCGCCCAGCACCGACATCACGCAGCTTTCACCGGCCCGGATATAGTACAGTAGCAGCTCCCGGCCCTCATCATCCATGCGGCTCACTTTGAGGGAACCTCGGGCCACGATCAGGATGGAGCGAATTTGCCCTTCGGGCTGCAGGAGCAGGCTGCCTGCCTTCAGGCGCTTCCGAATACTGACGGAATTCAGCTTTGCCACCAGCTCTGGCGAACTGCGAAAAGCAGCCATTTCATTGAGGTTATTCATTTCCGGGTAGCAGGTTTCCGGTTAGCAATCAGGCAGACACTTCACTTTGCCCAACACGCCGACGCATCGCAAAGAACACCCGAAGTAATTGCCAGTCAATGACCTTGGTTTGAAAAAAGCCTTTTCTAAGAAGCCAAATTCACGAAGAAGAAAAGCACCTTCCCGGACTGCAATTGCAGTTTTAAAAATCAGGCCGTTTCGTCGCCACGTACCCGCTGATTGCGCCACCAGAAAAAACCAATGACACCCAGAATACTCAGGGGCAAAGCAGCGAGATAGACGATGCCGTTATTGAGGCCTTTCGCCGCACCCTGCCCCATGTCGGCGGCAGTTTTGGTGCAGACGGAGCAACCCTGGGCCTGCACTTTCATCGCGCCGGAACAGAGTAGCAATCCGCAAATCAGAACCCACTTTTTCATGCGCCAAAAGTAAGGAGATGCCCAGCAGCCATTCTGATGGCGGCTCACAGGTAATAAGGCGAAATCATCAGATAAATCAGGGGGCCGCTAAGGCTGACATAGAGCCACAAAGGGAAAGTCCATCGTGCCAGTCTTTTGTGCCTTGCGAAATCGCCGCTCAGCCCTCGATAGGTTGTAAAAAGGATGAACGGAAGAATCACCGAGGCTACGAGGATATGCGAATAGAGCAGCGCGAAATACAAGCTACGAATCAGGCCCGTACCGCCAAACCGAGTGTCGCCGGCCATGATATGATGCACAACATAAGAAATCAGAAAGACGACCGAGAGCAGCATTGCTGCAAACATTGCCCGGCGATGAGCCCGGTATTTGTGATGTCGCACCAGCCAATATCCTATGACCAGCAGCACTGCCACACAGGTATTAATTACCGCATTCAGCGCAGCGAAAATGTGTACATCAAATGGCAGTGCCTTGCTGTCTATGCCCAGCGCTTTGTTCAAGGGGTGTAAGGAAGCCACGACGAGAAACAGAACAACCGACAACAGAATAATCATTCGGCGCGCGCGCGGGTCGTTTCGTTGCAGGATAGGAGTCGGGAATGCCTCTTTCACTTCTGACTTGGCAGGCCCGTTTCCCGGCATAGCCGTTTGGGACGGGTCGTTTTGAACCGGGGGTTGCTGTTTAGGATAGTTGGTCATGCCGAGTGCCCGAAGTTCTGATCTTGCCGGTGCGTACGTTCTCAGATTTTCTTAAAAAGAGAGGAAGTCTTCCTTTGAATTCCGCTACTTTTTTTCCATGGCTAAAAGGCCGAGGTCGTTGGCACAACGGATAATTTCATTGGTGTCCAGGCCATCATAGTAGCCGCGAATGAAGCGCTGCTCGTCCAGCACCACAATTTTCTGGGTATGAATAAAATCATCGGCGCCGCCGTGGCCTTCCCCTGTTGCCAGGTGTAGCTGATCGCGCATCCAGCCGTAGATACGGGCTTTATCGCCGGTCAGAAACCACCAGCGATTTTCATCTGCATGAGCCTGGCGGGCATATTCGCGCAGCACCGACGCACTATCAAAAATGGGATCCACAGTGATTGAGATAAACTGCACCATGGTGTCGTTCCGCTTCATGGGTGTCCGGTGAAAAGCATGCTCGAGTTGGTGCATCTGGGAAGTGAGCTTAGGGCAGGCATCCGTGCAGCGGGTGAAGATGAAATCAATAGCCAGCAGCTTGCCCGGCAGGTCGCGATTGAGGGAGATGGAATCGCCAAACTGATTGATGGCGGCCAGGTCGGCTACTGGTAGAATCTTTCGCTGGTTGATGAGCGCGGCGGCATCCCGGGCCGGAATTTTCACAGCACCGTTGTAATAAACCGGCATGGTGAGTTTATCCTTATCCAGCGCTTTAGCGAGGATATAAAAGGACAGCGGCAGCAAGATTGCCACCGCTGTTACTATGATTGCTGACTTAGCCCAGCTATTCTTTATGGCCATTTCGTTCGCTACAATGCGGGTTTGCCCGTTGAGGTGTTATCTCAATGGAGCATATAGTGCGTCCCGCTCGTGTAGTTCATATGCAGCCAGAAGCCGCCATCTGCCAGGAAGGCGATGATGAACCAGATGAACAGGGTCAGGGGAATCAGGACGGTGATGATCATGTTGCGCATTTCATCGCCGAGGTGCATAAAGACCTTCACGATGTAGGCGGCCTTCAGCAGGGTCATGATCAGGAACATGGCAGCCGTGATGGAGTGAGGTACACCGAAGCTGTAGCCCCACAGGCCCAGGCAAACTTCAGCCGCAGTAACGATGGTGAGCAGTATTGTCACCTTCACGATGCGATTCACCTGCTTCTTGCTGGCTTCACTATTGATGTCGGCGCCATGATGATCTGCCAGCAGGCCCGAATAGAGCTTGCTCTGGTCGCCCTGGTACAGCGCATCAATATCGTGCTTGGTATCTTGATGATGATTCGTCATGATTCGTGTATGGTCTTGGAAAGGTTAGGGTGCCTGACGCGAATGAATTTTAGAGGAGATAGAAGCAGGTGAATACGAACACCCATACCAGATCCACAAAGTGCCAGTAAAGGCCAATTTTCTCCACCATCTCATAGTGGCCGCGGCGCTCGTAAGTACCATTGACCGTGTTGATGAGAATCATGGTATTGAAGCAAACACCTGATGCAACGTGGCAACCGTGGAAGCCCGTGATGGTAAAGAAGTAGTTGAAGAAATCGTGTGTGGCCTGCATCGCCGCAGCATGGTTTGCCGTTGTCAGCACGTGGCCCTTATACGTTCCGAAGAAATGCTGGATGGCCGAAGCTGGGAGTGTAGGATCTGTAAAAGAACCCCACCAGCCACCTTCGCCATACAAGTGCGTCCATTCCCAGGCCTGGCAGGAAAGGAAGGCGATACCACCAATGATGGTCCACAGCAGCCATTTAACCACACCCTTCTTGTCGTTGTAATGGCCGGCATGCACTGCCAGCACCATGGTTACGGAAGAAAGAATCAGGATAAAGGTCATCAGCGACACAAACACC
>JAMIQN010000293.1:0-34271 GCA_035914595.1 Chitinophagaceae bacterium
CTTTTCACCTTGGCGGCTTCCATCAGTTGCACAGCAGCCGGCGGCGTCTTGATGACGAAGTCGAATGACTTATCAGCGTAAACAGTGAGAACGACGGGAAGTACTTTCCCTTGCTTGTCCTGCGTGCGTGCATTGAATTGCTTGCAGAACTCCATGATGTTGACACCCTTGGAGCCCAGCGCGGGGCCGATGGGTGGTGCAGGGTTGGCTTGTCCACCCTTGCATTGCAGCTTAACGTAGCCAGTGATTTCTTTGGCCATTAAGAAAAAGGTTTTGGTGTTAACGAATGTTGATCCCGGGCCGAAGCCAGGGCACTCTCCCAACCAGCGATGTCGTAGCACGCCGAAACGCGCTTAAAAGAACACTTTTTGGAATTGAGGGCGCGAAGATAACAGGTTTATCTCAGACGTTCGGATTTTTTTCCTGAACTGCTGCTCATGACGCCGTCCCGGTGATGCCTACATCTTTTTGAAAAAGCTCAATAGAATGACGAACGAGGAACGGAGCGTCGCAACGGATGCTTCATCGGGTTTCAAAAGCTGACTCAAAAAGAACCATTCTCACGCAACTCCACCCAACACCCAATTTCGGGATGCCGGTCGAGGAATTCCAGAAACGTATCATCGGGGGTGAATTTCCGGCTGTTGCTGGTGCACAGGGTAACGTCGTGTTGACCTTTTTCGTCGTGGACGTTGACATGCAGGTTGCTGTTGCCGGGGCTACGGGCGATGCATAGCAATATGGCCTTGATGAACTCGTCGTTGAGTTGCTCCAAATTTATTTGAAGGTGTATGCCCTTAGTGAGCTGTGTGCGCACGTTGCAGAGCAGGCCCATTTGCTGAATGTAAAATTTGATGGTGCCGGGCTGGTATTTAGGTTCGTTCCAGATGCCCTGAATGACCACCTTTTGGCCATTTTCCAGAAACTGATGATACTTAACGTAGTCGTTTTCCCAGAGGGTGAATTCCTGGCTGCCGCTGTAATCGTTTAGTTGGAAGCTGGCATACTTGGAGCCTTTTTTAGTGACACGCTCGCGCACTTCGCTGATGTAGCCGGCTATGCGCACAGAGGCGTTTTTCCGTGGCTCGAATTCGGCGAGAGGCAGGAAGTGGTAGTGTTCCATTTCCCAACGGAAGCCATCCAGCGGGTTGGCGGAGATGTAGATGCCGATGACTTCCTTTTCTTTTTCCAGCGTTTTTGAAAGATTCCAAGGCTCGCAATTGGGAATGGACGGCGGCTTGATGTCGGGTAGGGCGACGGCACCAAAAAGACTGTTGGTGGTCATTGCCTTTGCACCTTGCACTTGCGAGCCAAAACGCATCAGCCGCTCCAATCCGCTAACAGGATCTACGGCGGGGCTGAACAGGTATTGGGCGCGATGCAAATCAGGGAAACAATCCAGCGCACCTGCAAGCACCAGGCTTTCCAGGGTTTTCTTATTGATGGATTTCTGGTTGATGCGACTGAAAAAATCATAGACGCTCACGAAAGGCCCTTGCTCTTCTCGTTCGCTGATCAGGTCTTCCACAGCAGCCTCGCCTACGCCTTTCACCGCGTTGAGGCCAAAACGAATGGTGGTGCTGGTGGGCACTGAAAAACCTTTGCGGGACTCGTTGACGTCCGGACCAAGCACGGGTAAGCCCATCCGCTGGCATTCGGCCATCAGGCCGCGGATTTTATCAATAGAGCCGGCGTTGTTGAGCACGGCTGCCATGTATTCTGCCGGGTAGTGTGCTTTCAGATAAGCCGTCTGATAGGCGACGAGAGCGTAGCAGACGGAGTGCGATTTGTTGAAGGCATACTGTGCAAAGGCTTCCCAGTCGTGCCAGATTTTTTCAAGTGCTGCCTTGGGATGGCCTTTCGCTGTGGCGCCTTCCAAGAATTGGCCTTTCATCTTGTCCAGGACTGCCTTTTGCTTCTTGCCCATTGCCTTGCGCAGGATGTCGGCATCCCCGCGTGAAAAGCCGCCCAGCTTTTGCGATAGTCGCATCACCTGCTCCTGATATACCGTGACGCCATACGTTTCGGCGAGGTATTCCTCCATTTCGGGCAGGTCGTAGGTGATAGGCTCTTCACCGTGCTTGCGCTTGATGAACTGAGGGATGTAGGACATGGGGCCCGGCCGGTACAGCGCATTCATGGCTACGAGGTCGTCAAACACGGTGGGTTTCAGCTCACGCAGGTATTTCTGCATGCCGGGGCTTTCAAACTGGAACGTGCCGTTGGTGTCGCCGCGCTGATATAGTTCGTAGGTCTGACTATCGTCCAGCGGCAGGTTGTCGAGGTCTATTTCCACCTTGTGGTTGCGGCGTATCAGCTCAAGTGCATCTTTCAAAATGCTCAGGGTTTTCAGGCCCAAAAAGTCCATCTTGATAACGCCCGCACTCTCAATGACGTTGCCACCGAATTGCGTAATCACCAGGTCGGAGTCTTTGGCTGTGGAGACGGGAATCATCGCCGTCAGGTCGCTGGGGGCAATGATGATGCCTGCAGCATGAACGCCGGTATTGCGCACCGTACCTTCCAGTTTTTCCGCTTCGTGAAGCACACTGCTGGCAAGCTCGTCGCCTGCATAGATTTCCCGCAGTTTTTCGGCCCCCTTAAGGTCTTCGGCACTAAGGCCGTCTTTCTCTGACAACGAGCCGTCGCCATTCATTGGTGCATGAAGCAGTCGCTTGAGGGAGATGCCCGGCTTATCGCTGACGAGCTTGGCCAGTGCGTTGGCTTCGGCCAGTGGCAGGTCTAGCACGCGGGCCACGTCTTTGATGGATGATTTGGCCGCCATCGTACCATAAGTGACGATCTGAGCTACCTGCCGCTGGCCATATTCCTTCACCACGTAGTCAATCACTTTCTGCCGGCCTACATCGTCGAAGTCGGTGTCAATATCAGGCATGCTTTTGCGCTCGGGATTGAGGAATCTTTCGAAAAGCAAACCGTATTTGATGGGGTCAATATTGGTGATGCCGATGCAGTAGGCCACGACAGAGCCTGCCGCCGAACCGCGCCCCGGCCCTACGAAAACACCGCTGCGCTTGCCGTAGTTGATAAAGTCCTGAACGATCAGGAAGTAGCCGGCAAAACCCATTGTGCGGATGACGCCCAGCTCAAAGCGGATACGTTCTTCCACCTCAGGACTGAGTCCGTCAGCATAGCGGCGTTTTGCCCCTTCCATAGCTAGTTTTTCGAGGTAGTCATCCATCGTGCCGAGGAAGTCAGCCGGTACCTTGTAGTGGGGCAGCAGGATATCGCGCTCCAGCTTCAGCGGCTTTACCTTATCCACGATGCGAGCCGTATTGTCAATGGCCTCAGGCAGGTCAGCAAAAAGCTGACTCATCTCATCGGTGGTCTTGAAATAGAATTGGTCGTTGTAGAAGGCAAAGCGGGTGTTGCGTGCAGTCTCTTCATCGTCACCATCCACATACTTTTCAGTACTCTGCTTTTCGCCGGTGTTGATGCAAAGGAGGATGTCGTGGGCGTTGTAGTCTTCGCGGTCCACATAGTGCGAATCGTTGCTGGCAATGATGGGCACATTGTATTTCCGCGCAAAGCGCATCAGCACTTCATTGGCCTTAATCTGATCGGGAATGTCGTGGCGTTGCAGCTCGACGTAGTAATCCTCGCCAAACAGGTCCAGCCACCATTTGAAAACCTTTTCAGCCTCTTCTTCTCCTTTTTGCAGGATGGTTTGCGGCACTTCGGCACCGAGGCAGCAGGTTGTGGCGATGAGGCCTTCATGGTGTTGCAGCAGCAGTTCCTTGTCAATGCGGGGATACTTGCCATACATCCCTTCGATGTAGCCCAGCGAGCAGAGCTGCACGAGGTTTTTATAGCCGGTTTCGTCCTTTGCCAGCAGCAACTGATGATAGCGTTTGTCTTTCTGCCCTTCGGCCTTCCGAAACTCTTTTTTGAGGCGGTTTTCTACCAGATAAAATTCACAGCCGACAATAGGTTTCACCACGGGCTCTTTGATCTCCTTTCCATTTTCGTCTGTGCCTACAACACGCGTGTTTTTCCAGGCTGCTGCCACAAACTCAAATACGCCGAACATGTTGCCGTGGTCGGTGATGGCCAGGGCCGGCATCCCGTCTTTCGTGGCTTTTTCATACAGCCGCGGGATGGAGGAAGCGCCATCCAGAAGGGAAAACTGAGTGTGATTGTGGAGGTGTGAAAACTTCATAGCTACCCGATTCTTTACTGTTGAAAAAACGACTATCACCTGCCGTTGCCAACAAGGCCTGGCCGAAGGGTGAATACCTAAATGAGAGGAGGCTCCGAAGGTCGGAGAAATGACTTGGGCTGCCCGCCCGGGTTTGTGCACATAAGTGCAAAAAATCGGGACACGCATGCTCTATGCACAGGGGCCTCAAATAAGGAAGCAGCAGGGCATGTTTTTGCAGTTTGTTTCAACGAAAGACAGATGCGCTCTGTTCTTATTTTTTGAAAAGCGCTTCAACGGCTGCCGCCTTCAATCGCATCTCTTCCCATTCCGCTTCGGGTTGGCTGTCCCATGTGATGGCGCCCCCCGTTTGGCACGACAGGTAGCCTTCTTCTTCTTGGTAAAAAAGCGAGCGAATGATGACATTAAAATCAAAATCGCCTTCGGGGGAAATGTAGCCGACACTGCCGGAATAAAGCTCTCGTCGTGCAGCTTCGTACCGTTCGATCAGTTGCATGGCCATGTGCTTCGGGGCACCCGTCATAGAGCCCATCGGAAAGGCGTGGCGTATGGCTTCCGTCAGGGGAATCCCTGTCTGTAGCTCGCCACTGATGGTCGAGATCATCTGATGCACTCTGGGGAAGCTGTAGATGCCGAAAAGCTCGTCCACCTCCACGGATCCGGGCCGGCAGGAGCGTGCCAGATCATTGCGCACCAGATCCACAATCATGACGTTTTCCGCACGGTCTTTTTCACTCCGGCGCAGGGCTTCTTTGAGCTGTTCATCCTCTGCAGGGTCAGCGCTGCGACGGGCAGTGCCTTTGATAGGTTGGGAGAAAATTCGGTTTGCTCTTTTGCCTAGGAATCGTTCGGGTGAGCTACACATCAGATGGCGCGGACCATCCCGATAATAGGCCGCGAATGGAGCAGGCGCATTTGCATTCAGTCTTTGAAAAGTAGCGAGTGGATCAAGCGACACGCCTTCTGCAAAGCCTTCATTGCATAGCGTCACCTCATAGCAGTCGCCATCGCGGATGTGCCTCTGCAATGTCTCGATTCGGGAGATATAGGCTTCCCTTTGGAGCCGCCATTCCAGTTGCAATGTTGGGAGAGGCGCCTGTGGCAATGGTTCTTGCTGCAGGATTTGCGCAGCAAAAAGATCAGGCGATGTTTTCAGACTCTCAATCCGCAATTCAGATTGACCGCGGGGGATCAGGCAAACAACTTCAGGAATGAAAAACTGCAAATCCGGCCAGTGATGCCGCGGCGGATGTGCAGAGTGGAGGCGAGGCTCCAGCGCATTTTTCAGGTCATAGCAGAGGTGGCCGAAGAGCCAGTCCCGATCTTGCTGAAGGCAGGTGTCTATCGCTGCAAAAGCGTCATTGCTTTCAGTGCGAATTAGTCTGGTAGCACCTGCTGCCAGCAGGCATTCATAGCGGCCTCTGGGGTCGGCGTAATGATTACTGTCCAGGAAAAGAAAAATGCCGAACCGGGAGGCCCAGTTCAGCATTTTTTCCTTCACACTTGGCAGTCTTTCGGCTGCAAAGGGAATTGCTGCTATCAGTCTTTTCAAGATGAAAATTTCATTTTAGAAATCATCATCATCGTCATCGTATCCTCCACCGCCTCCGAGGTCGTCCAAGCCCAGGTCGCGGAAGTCGTCGTCGTCGCTGTTCTTGGATTTCTTGCCGGTGCCTGATTTGCTCTTGCTCTGTGGCAGGTCAAACTCCTCGAAATCCTTATCCATTTTGTAAGCGTCTTCGTCGTTTTCATCGAAGTCATCGTCATCATCGAGGTCCAGATCATCATCATCAAAGTCTTCATCGTCCTCATCCTCGTCGTCCTGATTTTTCTTGGCGGCAGCCTTGGTAGGAGCAGCCTTTCGGGCCGTCACCTTTTTGGCAGGCTTCAAGTCCAGATTGTCGTCCTCTTCCAAGGCTTCATCCTCGGGGGCGGCGGCAGTTTTTTTCGTGGCTTTTTTAGTCGCGCTTTTTGATGCGGCAGGCTTAGCGGACACTGTGCCGGAAGCCTTCTTACTCGTGGTCGTTTTCATCGCTGCGAATGTTATGGTGGGTGCTTTTATCCCTTGTTGTGTTCGCTCAAAATTTGACCGCTTTGCAGTAAGCTCCAATTTTTTTTTGGTACTGCTTTGCTTTAGATTTCGCGCTTTTCGAGGCTTAGCAACTGATCCCTGCCGGTGCCATTGCTGACGTAAGCAATCGGTGCTCCGAGGAAGCCTTCAATGAATTGTGCATACTCCGTAAAAGCAGCAGGAAGTTCTGCAGCGCTCTGGCAGTTTGCAATCGGATTTTCTTTCCAGCCTTTGAATGACTGATAAACCGGCTCCACGTTTTCTCCACAGAGGTCATACGGCATTTCACTCGTCTCTTTTCCGTGAATCCGATAGGCTGTGGCCACCTCAATAGGATCGAAGCTGTCGAGCACATCAGTCTTCGTCATGATCAGTTTAGTGACGCCACTCAGCATGACCGCGTAGCGAAGGGCTACCAAATCCATCCAGCCACAACGACGCGGCCTGCCGGTGGTAGCACCAAATTCCGCACCTGCCCGGCGCAGAGCATCGCCCATCTCATCTTCCAGCTCGGTAGGGAAGGGGCCGCCACCCACGCGCGTGCAATAAGCCTTTGTGATGCCATACACCTCGCCGATGCGCGCCGGCGACACGCCGAGCCCCGCGCAAACGCCAGCCGTTATGGTATTGCTCGACGTAACGAAGGGGTAGGTGCCAAAGTCAATATCGAGCATAGAGCCTTGGGCGCCTTCAGCCAGAATACGCTGCCCCTTGCTCAGCTTTTCATCCAGCCAATACTCTGCATTGACGATTTGCAGGCTGCGCAAAGAGGCAACTGCCTGCAGGAATTCAGCCTCCCAGGCTGACCAGTCCGGCACTTCATCATATTGGCGCAGCATCTGCTCGTGCTTGCTGCGGATAGCGTTGTAGCGGTCCATGAAATCGGCACGCAGTACATCGCCCACACGCAGGCCATTACGGCCCGTCTTGTCCATATAAGCAGGCCCGATACCCTTGAGCGTAGAGCCGATTTTTTCTTTGCCTTTCGATGCTTCGGAGGCTGCATCCAGTGCGCGGTGCGTGGGCAAAATCAGGTGGGCACGGTGCGACACAAACAGGCGCTCGAGCAGGTCCGGCTGTCGCTTGCTGACGTTCTCAATTTCCTTTTGAAGAATGACCGGGTCAATGACCACGCCGTTACCAATCAGGTTGAGGCAATGCGGCTGAAATGCTCCCGAAGGAATGGTGTGTAGCACCACCTTCTCTCCCTGCACATACAAGGTGTGGCCGGCATTGGGCCCGCCCTGAAAGCGTGCGATGATGTCATATTTCGAAGCAAGAAAATCTACAATCTTGCCCTTCCCTTCATCGCCCCATTGCAGGCCTATCAGAACGTCAACCATGATGTGATCAGAATTTTTATTGCATCGTGTTGTGCTTCGCGTATGGAATCACGGATCGAACAATGCGGCATCGTTTTGCGGCGGCAAATGTAGGCTCCGGCCCCTTGTGGCGAGTGCCGGGGCCGCGGAGCCGGAGGGGTCATTGAAATGGATGGAATGCCTGCAAATACAGAATGGCGTTAAATGACAGCCAAGACGCTCGTTGCGGAGCCTTTCCTGCCTTTACCTTCGCGCGCAAATTTTCAAAACAGCATGGCGACGAATCGCACTTTCACTATGATTAAGCCCGATGCAGTGCGCAACGGGAACATCGGCAACATCCTTCAAATGATTAATGCGGCCGGCTTCCGCATCGTGGCAATGAAGTACACCCGTATCTCTGTGGCACAGGCTCAGAAGTTTTATGAGGTGCACGCACAACGTCCTTTCTATGGCGAACTGACGCAGTTCATGAGCAGTGGCCCCATCGTAGCGGCGATTCTGGAGAAAGACAATGCTGTGGCCGATTTCCGTACGCTGATTGGTGCTACTAACCCTGCTGAAGCAGCAGAGGGTACCGTACGCAAGAAGTATGCGACTTCCGTAGGTGAGAATGCAGTGCACGGCTCAGACAGCGATGAGAATGCCGCCATCGAAGGCAGCTTTTTCTTCAGTGGCTTGGAGTGCTTCTGATTTTTCACGTAGCAATTCTTTCAGGCTGCCTGACAGGCGGCCTGTTTTGTTTGGGCCGGAGGCAGAAATTGCGCCCCCGGTAGCCGGACTTCCCGCAGCATCGTAGCTCTATTTTTGCCCCTCCCGATGAAGGTCTCTCTGCTCCTGTTTTTTACTGCAGCATCTCTGCTGCTGGGCAGTTGCGCCAACATCGTTCCGCCTACCGGAGGTGATAAGGACGTGACGCCTCCCCGGCTGGTAGGCATGACGCCACCGGATTCTCAGCTCAATCTCAAACCGCGCAAACTCGTTCTCGACTTCGATGAGTATGTGACCGTGTCCGATGTCAGCTCGCAGGTGCAGATCGCTCCTTTGCTGCGCATCCCCTTGTCGGTAACAGCCTCGGGCAAGCATGTGCGCGTCAGCATTCCGGACAGCCTGCTGCAGGACGAAACCACGTATCGCATCAGCTTTGGCAAAGCCATTCGGGATGTGCATGAAGGCAACGTGTATAGCAGCACCGGCTACCTGTTCAGCACGGGTGCTCATTTCGATTCTATGGCGCTCGCAGGTGTTGTAATCAATGCGGCCACCGGCCTGCGCGACACAGGAGCCACGGTGATGCTCTACGCTGCAACGGACAACGATAGCGCCGTCGTTCGGCGAAAACCGCTCTATCAGGTGCATGTGGATGGCTCAGGAAATTTTTTGCTGGAAGGCCTTCCGCACCGTCGCTTCCGCATCTATGCCCTGCGCGATGTGAACGGCAATTTTGTTTTTGATGGGGGTATGGAGGCAATTGGTTTTTCAGACAGCCTGGTATTGCCGGCCTATCCCCGCTCTGCGGATATTGAACTATTCACGTTTTCAGAAAACCCGAATGACAGCGCCCGTGCTACCTACAAAAAGCTGGAGGGCGTCTTTGCCGGTCAGGCAACCGCACCTGTGATGACGGACGGCTACAGTGTGGATGTGGACACTTCGGACCAACGGCGCCGCACGCATGATTTGAATAAAGCCGTCACAATTCGGTTGGCTCAAAAGGCTAAAAACGATCTCGACAAAGACAAACTTTTCATGAGCTATGACAGCTCAGGAACCACTATTGAAGCGGATTTCAAGGTGGTTGCAGACACGGATGGGCATCGCTTTTTCATTCAGGTGCCCTGGCTCCAGAATACGCTCTACACCCTTCGATTGCGGAAGGGCTTTGCGCAGGATAGCAGCGGCCACGACCTGATGCCGGGGCGCTATTCCTTCCGCACCAAGCGCGATGAAGATTATGGAAAACTGAGCATTCATCTGCCCGGTAAATACTACGGTGAAGGGTACGTTTTGCAGGTAGCCAATGAGCACGACACCGTCTATCAACAGCCGGTGCGCGACACGATGGTGTCTTTGCAATTGCTGCCACCCGGCACTTATCTGATTCGAGTGGTGGAAGACAAAAACCACAACGGGCGCTGGGATGCAGGCAGCCTGTTCCTTCACCGGCAGCCGGAGCGGGTGACGCCCTATCCCCAGCCGATCAACCTGAAGGTGGGCTGGGAGCAGCAGATAGATTTTGATGAAAAGCCGGGTAGCAGGAAAGGCTTCAAATAGGCTGTGTGCGGGTGACCGGGAAGGTTTTTGAAAGCAATTGTCTGAAGCCTCACCGCTGTTATTCTTCTGCCTGCAACGGCTTCTTTATTTTACAGGCAATGATTCGATATGCTCTTTCGGCCTTGTGGATGATGCTGGCATTGCCGGTATGGTCGCAGCCAAGTTTTTCCGCGAACCAAACGGATGCAAAAGGCAAGCGTCAGGGGCCCTGGTTTATTGAACAGCCTGCAAGAAGGGGAGAGGAAGCCTTCAGTGAATGGGGCAATTATGATCACGGCTTGCGCACGGGCACCTGGTATCGCTTCGATGGGGATGGGGACATCAAGTCTATCGAGCATTATCGCCTGGGTGCTTTGGACGGCGAAGCCAAGTATTTTGAAAATGGTCATCTCGCCTGCGTTGGTCAGTACCGGGGCCTGAATCCCTTCCGCGATTACGACACGATTTATGTGCTCGATCCCGTAAAGGATATCGAATACAAACGCGTCATCCCCACCGAGCGCGGCACCGTGAAGCATGGCTACTGGCGCTATTATGATGAAAACACCGGCCGCCTGACGCGCGAAATTTTCTACATCATTGATGAAGCGGTGCTACGTCGTGATTTTGCCGTGGCACCTGTGGACAGCGCTTATTACCGCCGTCGCGAAGCAAACCTGCCGCACAATCAGAAACACTTCTACGAGCCGCCGAAGGACAAGCAGTTTAACTACACCGATTTTCATTAGAGTTTTGCGGCCCCATGGATGAAGCGTCCGATCACAAACTTGCGGCCTTTGAAAACAGGCTGCGCAAGGTTTGGAAGCATTTTTCAAAGCTGGCGCGAAGGCAGGAAGTGGCTTGCTTCCGCTTCTATGATCACGACCTTCCCGAAGCCCCTTTTGCCATCGAATGGTATGATGGCGTTGTGCATGCTGCGGAATACAAGCGCCGTCACGGCATGGACGACGACGCTCATGCAGCCTGGCTGGAAGCATCCCGTAAAACGATTGCGCGGGTGCTGGAGCTCGATGCCGATTTGGTCTTCATAAAAATGAGGCAGCGCAAGGCAGGGCGCCAGGGCCAGTATGAAAAGTTTGATGGAGCTCATGTGGAGCGCATTATCCCGGAAGGCGGGCTGAATTTTATCATCAACCTCAGCGACTACCTCGATACGGGCCTGTTTCTGGATCATCGTCTGACGCGCGACATGGTGCGGGCTGCTGCTGCAGGCAAGCGCGTCCTCAATCTCTTTTGTTACACCGGCTCATTCAGCGTGTATGCGGCTGATGGTGGTGCTGCTGAAGTAACCAGTGTGGACATGAGCCGCACTTACATCCATTGGGCGAAGCGAAACATGCAATACAACAAACGCTATCGTCCCGAACAACATGACTTCATTCAGGCCGATGTACTGGATTGGATTAAGACTGTGCCGCGCGAGCGATATGACCTTATCATTTGCGACCCACCTACTTTCTCCAACAGTAAGCGAATGGAAGGTGAATGGGACGTGCAGCGCGACCACGTTACCCTGCTGAAGACGCTGCTTAAAATTCTTAGCGAAGACGGCACCATCTGGTTTAGCAACAACTATCGCGGGTTTCAGCTGGATCGAGGCGCCATTCCTGCCAGCAGCATTCGCGACATCACCGCTGCCACTACGCCTTTCGACTTTGCCGGCAGGCTGCACCGGAGCTGTTTTCAAATCAGGCATTGAGCGCGGCCTGCATTTTATTGGGAACATTGCATCGCCAAAATGAAGCTGTCGCAAGACCGGCCGCATCTGTGAATTACAGTGCAAGGCTGTATCACGACTACATCCAACCGGATATTCTTATGCCCATTATTTCTGTCTCCAATCTGGTGAAGCGCTACGGCGATTTCACTGCCGTCAAAGGGATTTCTTTCGAAGTAGAAACCGGTGAAATTTTTGGGCTGCTGGGTCCCAATGGTGCGGGCAAGACGACAACCCTGGAGATCATCGAAACGCTGCGCGACAAGACTTCAGGAACCGTGATCGTGGATGGTATGGACCTCGATAAATCGCCTAACGACATCAAGCTCATCATTGGCGTACAACTGCAGAGTGCCGGCTATTATCCGAATCTGAATCTGCGCCAGCTCATTGCTCTGTTTGCGGGCCTTTACAACCGCGATGTGGATACGATGGCACTGCTGGACATGGTTAACCTGCGCGACAAGGCCAATGCGAAATACAAGGCCCTGAGTGGTGGTCAAAAGCAACGCTTCTCCATTGCGACTACGCTGATCAACGATCCTAAAATCATCTTCCTGGATGAGCCAACTACCGGCCTGGACCCACAGGCACGACGCAATCTCTGGGACCTCATCCGCAAGGTGCGGGAGCGCAACACGACCGTCGTGCTCACCACACACTACATGGACGAAGCCGAGGAGCTTTGCGACCGCGTAGCCATTGTGGATAGCGGCGAAATCATTGCCATCAACACGCCGGGTGGCCTGATTGATAAATTGATTGCAACCGGATTTAAACGCGAAAAAGAACCCAAAGCCGCCAATCTGGAGGATGTGTTCATCCACCTCACCGGCAAAGAATATCGCGACGTCTGAGCCTAAAAAGCCAGCCCCACGCCCACCACATAACGCAGCCCGAAATACTGCGGTTTGCTGTAGGATGGTCGGTTGAGGAAGATGGGCATATCGAAGCGTAGCGTCAGAGGCTGTGCTTGGGCAAAAGGCCCGAACTTCTTAATCGTAACAGCCATTCCGGGGCCGGCATCCACATGCAAATCGCTCCACATTTCGGTGGGTGCAATCACTGAAAAATCACCGGGCAGGTAGCGGCTTAGTTCATAAGCACCGGCATCGGCAAACAGGTAGGCATCTATGTGCAGCCAGTTGCGCGTGAAAGCAGGCGCGAGATGAATCAGACCGTCATAATCCAATTCCATATTGAGGGCCGCACCGCTGCGCGACTTATACCCTATTAGCTCTTCCGTGCCGCGCCGGTCGGGCATGAAATAGCCGGCATATCCACGTAGGTTGAGGCCGCCACCCTGTTGGGAATAGGTAGGCTCATAGCGGTTGTAACCCATCCAATGATCATCATCGGGAACAAAGCCGCGGCTCCGTGTGTATTTGTTCTCCATCAACTCTTCGGGGTTGGCGCCTGCGGCGAAAAGGAGGCTTTCGGAAGGCAGATTGTTGCCGGTGCCATAGCGGGCAAAGAGTCGGGTGCGCAGCTTCACCTTGCCCAGAGCGGTGTTATTGCGGGCTTCCAATTCGGCGTAGCTGTAATCAAAGGCCTCGCTGTTGTGGCCGCTGAGGAATGGTGCACGCAGCGTCAGCCGAATATTCCCCGACTGCCGGCGATAGCCATAGGAGGTCGCAAATGCAAGCTGAATGGACACGTTCGGATGCTCATCGGTGCTGCTCCATTCGCGGGGTGCGAGCAGGTAATCGCGGTCTGCTGCATCGCGGCGCCTCATGCCCAAAAGATGGAAGGAGACATGACTATAGTTGCTTGTTTGAAACTGCAAACCCGCACGCAGATATTGAAGCCCGTCCAGGTCGCGGACGGACAGCTCACCGAGCAACTTTGGCACGCGCCGCAGTAGGATGGAAGACAGGTTCACAGAATAGCTGAACGGATGATAGCGTTCGTAGCTGCCTTCGCCATTATGCTTTTGAAAATCGGATTGCTGCAAGAGGTGTGTATTCCACCAGACAGAACCATCAATCTTCTTAACAAAGCCGAGGTAATCACCTTCCAGATGCAGGCCGGCTTTGAGGCCATCCACGCCATTCCACCACAGGTCTGGGCGCCACCAGGCGCGGTAGTGTCGGCGGTCGAAAGGCCGCGCCAGGCCTGCGTCGAATCGCCAGACAGAGCTCCCTTTTCGAATCAATCCTTTGCTGAAATAATTGTCCGGCCAATAAGTGTCGGCCAAGCGGTAGCTGGTGTCAATCTGAACGCTGCGCAGACCACCGGGAATTTGAACTTTCGCCGTGTAGGTCGGTTGGATTTTGCTCCAGCCCCACCACTTGGGCAAGGCCTCCGTTCCCGCCTTCGAAAACCAAGTGTTCGGGATGGTGTAGGTCTTACGACTTCCGTCTTTCGCAGTTACGGTAAAGTCCACCGGCATCTGCGACAGGCCATGCCTGCGAAAGCGAATCGCCCAGGTGTCGCCCTGCAATTTTTTGGCGCCTCTAATGCTGTAATCAATTGTCTTGGTCGTTTCCAGCCATTGATCAAAAAACCAGTTGAGGTCCACATGGGTGAAGCCAATGATACTGGCGCGAAAATCTTCGAAATAGGGATGGGCGAATCGCCATTGCATGAAGTAATGGTGCATGGCAGCCTGAAAGAGTGAATCACCGAGAACATACTGCAGGTTGTAGAGCATAGTCGCCGTCTTGAAGTAGACCAGCCGATAGCCGCCTTCGTGGCCCAGTGCGTCATGAAAATCGTTCGACTGCGTGTTGAGGGGAAGCTCTGTCCGGTGCGCTGCATCCACTGTGTATGCGTTGATGACGTTTCGATCTACGTAGGTGGTAGGCTCGGCCCAATGCTTTGTCCACCGCGGTTTTGCAGGCCCCGGCTGCATCGTGTCGCCTTCCAGTTTGCTCAGGCCCCAGCCTGTCAGAAACTGAGTGAAACCTTCATCCAGAGCAGCCCGATAAGTTTCGTTGGAGCCGACCATTCCATAAAACCAGTTGTGCCCTATTTCATGCACCAACAAACCCCGATAGCCCGGGTCGGAGCCTCCATCCAGCGTCAGCATGGGATATTCCATGCCGTCGGCAGCATCGGCAGCCACCATTTTGGGATAGCCGTAGGGGCCGAAATCTTCTGAGAAAGTCTTCACGATTTTAGCCACATACTGCGCCGAATTCTGCCATCCGGAAGCATGCGGCTCTTGCGCGATACCGACACATTCAATCCCATTCCAGTACGTGGTAGCGATGCGATAGGAAGGGTCAGCGGTGAAGGCAAAATCATGAACACCTTCCGCGTGATAGCGCCACACTTTTCGTTGCCCTTTCACATAGGGTGTGATCACGGACGGCGGTTCGTTCCATTTTTTCTTTGCAAAATTTTTCATGTCGAGCTTTTTGCGTAGCGAGTCCGGCAGCACCTCCTCGCGGTTTTGCAACATGCCGGTTGCCTCTAGGACGTAGTTGGAGGGGAAATCCAGCGATACATCATAGGTGCCGAAATCGCCATAAAATTCTTTGTTGAGATGCTGGTAGGTGTCCCATCCAAACTTGCGGTCATAGACGCAAAGCTTCGGGAACCATTGGCAGCCGTTGTAGTGTTTCCAGCCCCAGGCATCATACATTTTCATCCGTCGCCGGGTGCCGCCCCCATCATCATACCAGGTCTGAAATTTCAGCGTGATGGAAATTGTTTGCCCCGGTAAAACAGGCTTGGGCAGCTTCACCTGCATTACGGTGTTGTCCACGTCCATCGCGGCTTTCTGCCCGTCCACCATCAAGTCTTCCACCAGCGTGCCTTCACCCGCCGCTTCGTGTTTTCCCAGCCTCGGCCTGATGCCTTTGGTTCGTTCCAACTGATGCAGGTAGGAGCCTTTTACAAATGCATTTTGGAAGAGATGGAAATAGAGTACCGGCAGCGTGTCGGGCGAATTGTTGGTGTAGTCCAGGCGTTGCGTGCCGTCAATGCGGTGGGCATCTTCATCCAGTCGCGCCTGAATTTGATAATGCACGTCCTGCTGCCAATAGGCGGCATCCGGCTTTCGGTTTTTCCAGTAAAGCGGATTCTCGGAAGGAGCCCCTTTGAAAATCTGAGCCCGGGCAGGAAGGGCGAGAATCAGCAAAAAAAAGAGGGTAGCAATGCGCTGCATAACGAAGCAAATTGGGCAGGTCCTTTTGGGAAGGCACTGCGGCATTTTAATCTTCGGCGCTCATCAATCCCGGCTCTTCGCGCTTCACTTTAAAAGTGAAAAATCGTTGAGCCATGTAGGAAAATAGAGCGACGACAATATTGGTGAGGATGCTGGACGGCGTTGCGTAGATGCCGCAGGTGTAGTGAAAGAAGGGCACGAAAAAGTAGGTGAGCAGCGCGCAGATAGATACGGTCACCAAATAGCGAAACAACTGAACCCGCCCTCTCAGATTGCTTTCGGGGAAAACGATATAACGGCTCATCAAAAAACCATAGGGCGTAGAAACGCAAAAGGCAACGACCGAGGCTGCCACCGCCGAACGCACGAGCACAAAGGGGGTCTGGAAATCCTGTTCATGAAACTGGAAGTGGTAGGAAAGCCAGTAAACACCAATGTTGAGCACCGCCCCTGAACCACCAGAAGCGAGGTAACGGAATGTCTGAACGTCTATCCACCGCGCAAAAGGGCGATGAAAAAAATCTATGACGGCAAGAATGATATGGCGGATGGCGCGCAGCACGGGCCGGCGAAAATACGGCCACCCATGCAGGCAGATTAAGGTTCCGTCGGCAGGAGCCTTTTACCCCCCTCATCTTTGCATTCTTTTATGCCAACCGGCATCCACGCGATGGCTTCGGAGATTGATGCTACCCACACCAAGAACAGGCTGCGGATCCCCTTTTGGGTCTTTCTGATAATCGCTGTGCTTTACTTCAGTGCAGCCCGCGTGGACCTCATGGATATTGATGCTACGCAGTATGCAGAGATCAGCCGCGAGATGGCACTCAGCAACGATTTCCTGCACGTTTATGATCACGGTCGGGATTATCTGGATAAACCGCCCATGCTCTTTTGGACGGCAGCCCTTTCGATGAAGGTTTTGGGCCCTACGCCTTTTGCCTACCGCCTGCCTTCGATTCTGGTGGCCCTGTTAGGCATCTTCGCAATCTATCGCCTCACGCGGCTGCTTTATGATGAAGAAACAGGTCGCCTGGCCGCCTTGGTACTGGCCAGTTGTCAGGGCTTTTTCCTTTGGACTAATGACGTGAGGACGGACATGATGCTGACCGGATTTGTGGCCACAGCACTTTGGTGTATTCGGGAATGTGAGCAGCGGCGGCGATGGTATTTCGTGCTGGGAGGCACTGCGGCTATTGCTGCCGGCATGATGACCAAAGGCCCGATTGCTTTGTTCGTACCGGTGTTTGCTTTTGGTGCGGACTGGCTGCTGCACCGCGATTGGAAGCGCATCTTTTCGATCTGGCATCTCTTCGATCTTTTGCTGATTGTGCTTTTCCTCGTGCCGATGTGCATCGGCTTGTATCAGCAGTTTGATATGCACCCTGAAAAATGGGTGAACGGCAGCCTGCATAATTCAGGTCTTAAATTTTTCTTCTGGACGCAAAGCTTTGGGCGCATCACCGGTGCAAGCTCCTGGGACAATGGGGCAGGCCCTTTCTTTCTGCTTAACACGATGAGCTGGGCTTTCCTGCCTTGGATTCTTTTATTCCTGACTGCGATGGCCATGAATTTTTGGACGCTGGTTCGGCAGCGGGCGCGGCTCTTGCCCGGTCAGGAATGGCTGAGTACGGGCGGCTTTCTGCTGACTTATCTGGCGTTGTGTACCTCGCACTATCAGTTGCCGCATTACATTCTGGTAGCCTTTCCGCTGGCGGCTGTTGTGGTGGCGAAACTGCTTGTGAACTTCATTCACGACGAGCAATACCGTAGGCTGTGCCGCGTGTTTGCTTCAATACAGACTGTGATTTCTCTGTTGTTGCTCGTGGCCGCACTCGCCATCATCAGTTACATCTTTCCGGCGGGGTGGTTTGCGTGGAGCCTGTGGGTTGTGGCTGTTCTGCTCTGGATTCTGACTTTCTTTCGCTATCGCCAGGGCCTGCGCGTGATTTGGATTTCGGTTGTGAGCATCGTTGCTGCAAATGTTTTCCTGACGCATTATTTCTACTATCCGCTGCTGCAATTTCAGGCGGGCTCACAGGTGGGGCCATTTATTCGTGAGCAAAATATTCCTGCGGAACACCTCTGGGCCTGGCGCGTGGAAGACCCGCTGGACGCCATTCATTTTTATTCTCAACGCGTAGTACGCATGAACTATTTCTACCCGCCACCCGGGATGAAAGACGATTATCTGCTGATGATGCGCCAGGGGCTGAACTCGCTGGATTCTTTACATCGGCCCTATCAGATTTTGCGTGAGGGGCGTTTGTTCAAAGTGAGTGAGCTGACACCGCAGTTCCTGAATCCAAATACGCGCGACAGCGCCACGAAACCCTGGGTGCTGGTGCGGCTTCTTTGAGTGTGGGCACAAACAACATCCTCCGACCTGCGGTCCGGATTTTCAATGAGGCTGAGCCTGTCACGGGTTTATTTCCAAATGCACAAAAGTTTTTTGGCGGAACTGAGCAACAGTCTTGTCGCAGCAACTTTGCGCCGTCCATAAATCCCGATTCCAATAATAGTTGTTGCAAGTCTTGACTTCAAATTCGGGGAAAAAATGCCCCGCAAGATGGGCGCCCCGTCGTTTCAATACCCCCTCCACAACCTGCCTCCGTTCTGAATCCTTCAACTTCGACTCATGCCCACTTCTGACGCGCTCCGCATCACACTTATTCAGCCAGACATGGCTTGGGAAAACAAGGCCGCCAACCTGGAGCATTATGCAGCCCTGATTGCTGCTCACGAAGGCCCCAAACAAATTGTGGTCCTGCCGGAAATGTTTTCCACCGGCTTCTCCATGGCTCCCGAAACCCTCGCCGAAACGATGGATGGAGACACCCTGCGCTGGATGCGCGACACGGCCCGCAGCCAACGTATCATCCTTTGCGGTTCGCTCATTATTGAAGAGGAGGGGGCTTACTACAATCGCTTCATTTGGATGCAGCCTGACGGCAACTTCAGCAGCTACGACAAGCGCCATCTGTTTGCTTTTGCCAACGAAGACCAGCACTACACAGCCGGAGAGCGCAAGCTGATTGTGCAAGTGAATGGCTGGCGCATTTGCCCGATAGTCTGTTACGATTTGCGTTTCCCTGTTTGGGCACGCAATGTGCCGGGCAGCGAGTATGATATCCTCTTGTGTGTGGCCAACTGGCCCGAACGCCGCAGCCTCGCCTGGAAGCGCTTGTTGCAGGCGCGCGCCATCGAAAATCAGGCCTATTGTATCGGCGTCAACCGGGTAGGAACGGATGGTAAGGGCATTGCCTATAGCGGCGACAGCAGCGCCTTTGGCCCATTGGGTGAAATGCTCTGGCAACAGACGGGCGTGGAAACCGTTCACACCATCGAGTTGCACAAATCCAATCTGGAGGAAACCCGCGCATCATTCCCTTTCCTCAGGGATGCTGACCAGTTTCTGATTACGACTTAAGGAGCGAGGCGCTCGCGTTCCCAGCCGGCCTGCAGATTTTCGCGGTGAAAGCAGAGGCGATCATGCAGGCGACTGCTACGGCCTTGCCAGAATTCAATACGCAACGGCAATACCCGATAGCCGCCCCAATACGAAGGACGAGGTACGGCCTCTCCGGGGTAGAGCTGATCAA
This sequence comes from Chitinophagaceae bacterium, assembly GCA_035914595.1. Classification (GTDB taxonomy): domain Bacteria; phylum Bacteroidota; class Bacteroidia; order Chitinophagales; family Chitinophagaceae; genus UBA1952. The sequence continues at coordinate 19,281 of JAMIQN010000293.1, forward strand.
AATGGGTCACCCGCTCTTCAAGAATTTTTCGGTCGGCAATGACGCTGCTTTGCGGCGAGGCCCAGGCCCCAATCCGGCTGCCGCGCGGGCGCGAAGCGAAATAGGCATCGCTTTCTTCATGGCTCAGTTGCTCCACCATGCCTTCAATGCGCACCTGCCTTTCCAGCTCTTTCCAGAAAAAGAGTAATGCGGCGCGACCGGTGCTGGCAAGCTGATGCCCTTTGGCGCTTTCGTAGTTGGTGAAGAAAAGAAAGCCACGCTCGTCCAGGCCTTTTAGGAGCACGATGCGGGCGTGCGGATGACCGTTGCTGTCGGTGGTGGCCAGTGTCATGGCATTCAGCTCGTCCAGTTGGGCATGCTCCACCTCATTCAGCCATTTGCTAAAAAAGGTGAAGGGATTATCACCGGCGGTTTGCTCATCGAGCGCCGCAAGGCAATAATCCCTTCTGATATCTGCGAGATGTTGTTCGACCGCTGCCACCTCTATTTGTTTGTCGTCAGCACGTACTTCACGAACACATACACCAACTCAATAAACATGAGCAAGAGAAACGTGTAGGTGAGGATCGGGCCGATTACAAATTGTCCGGAGTCGTAAACGGGGCCTAAGAGAAGTGGTGTGGTCATGAGGTCAGGCGATTTTTTCCGGCGCAAGATACATCCTGCATGCATGTTGCCGGGCACAGTAGCAGGCAGTTAGTTCAGTAGCAGCCCGCGGCCAATGCCGGGAGTGCGGAAGGGCCAGGGAATGGTAGCCATGATGATGAGCAGGGCAATGATTGTGCACCAAAACAGGCGGCTATACTTGCTCTTGTCTGTCCGATTGCCTTTGGTTCCTGCATATCCGATATGCACGATGATGATGGCGACCACCATTCCAAAAATGTGCTCGATCGTCCAAAAGCGGGCCACTGAATCCTTCATTAAAGCGCCCATGTCGCCCCCGGAAAAATTGCGGTAATAGCCGCGGAGGAAGTACAGGGCCAGGCCCAGCAAAAGTTGAATATCACAAGAGATAAGAAAGAAGCGTGCGGTACGCTGTTCACTCGGGCCGAAAGGGCGTTGACCGTTCAGGCCACGCAGTCCGGTAATCAGGGCTAAAAGGGCAAACAGCAGTACGATCCATCGCATGATGCTGTGCAGGTCGAGGAGGAGAGTGTTGCTCATGTAGGCGGAGGAGTTTTTCTGGTGAAAATTTCTTAGCGGCCCGAAGTTACCGGCCTGGCACCAAGTACATCCGGTTTTGCAGCAGGCTCTCGCGATAGCGCTGCACAAAGGCTTTCAGCCGGAGCAAGGAACTGTCTGTTTGAGCAGTGGAAGTGCCCAGTAGATTCTGCCGGTCAAGGCTATCCTGAGGATAGGCGAAATACCCGGTAGGCTGCATGTCTTCGCAGCGTAGCAAAAAGCCATGTTCCAACCATTGATAACTGCCGCTATTGTGCGTAATCACCCAGTGGCCTGTATCACCGCCGAAGAGGCTGTTGCCGTAGGCAAAAAAGGGCTGATCATAGCCCAAATATTCCAGCACAGACGGCAGGATGTCTATTTGCTGAACAGGCTGATCGTAGTAGCCGTGCAGCGCGGTATCGGAGGGACAGAAAACCAGGATGGGAATGGCATAGCGCCCGAGGCCCTGCGCATAAAAACCTCCTCCATTTTGAGGCGAGCAATGGTCTGCAGTGATGATGAAAAGGGTGCTGTCGTACCAGGGTTGTTGCGCCGCTGTGGCAAAGAACCGTCGGAGTGCCAGGTCGGTGTAGGCGATGCACTGCTGCACGGGTAGCGGGCCGGCGGGCAGGCTCTTTCGGTATTGCTCCGGCAGGTTATAAGGAGGGTGCGACGACAGCGTGAACACAGAAGCAACGAAGGGAGGTTTCATTCCCGAAAGTCCGTGTGCGAAGTATTGCAGGAATGGCTCATCGCGAATGCCCCAGGCACCGTCATAATCATTTTCATCCCCATACTCACTGCGGCCATAATAATGCTGAAAGCCGGCAGAGGCCGCGAACACATCAAAAGACATGGTGCCGTTGGTGCCGCCGTGGTAGAAGGCGCTGGAGTAGCCCTTTTCGCGAAGCAGCGTCGGCAAAGCACTAATTCGGTTTGCACCGTAATTGGAAGTGATAAAAGCTTCTTCCATAAGGGTGGGGATACCCGCCAGGATTGCGGGGATGCCTTCTGCAGAAGTCTGCCCATTGGCAAAAGCCTGCGTGCAAGTAAGGCTGCGGCCCATCAGGCTGTCTAAGAAGGGCGTGAATGAATGCCCGTTTCCCAGTGCCGTAAACTCTTTCGACTCACTTTCCAGAATCACGAACACCACATTTCGAGCCCGGAAAGGGCGACTACTGTATTGATGTTGAAAGGGCATGAGCCGCTGTGCGGTGGCCTCCGGCAGATAATGAACTTCTTCCAGTGCCGGTGTGAAGAGCGTGGTGATAATGCTGAAGGGGGTATTTAACACCACAGGCACGTAGCGGCTTTCGGTTACCTGAACCGCATTGCGCAGACCAATCGGTATGTATTGAAGGCCGCCCCGGATGCCCACCAGACAAAGGCCGAGCACTATCAGCCATACCAAACTTTTTCCCAGAAAAAAAGGCAGACCTTCCTTCTGAATAGGTTCCGATAAATTGGCAGGGGAACGCAGTGTCGTAGCTCTTGTGATGCGCCGGTTGACCCTAATCAGGGCGAGAATGAAAGCAAGGGCCGCCAGCGGAACGTACCAATAGGAAAGCAGATACGAGGGCAGCAGATTCCAGAAATCGCCGGGGCGGGAAACCATGCGCAGTACATCAGAGGTAGCGCGCTTAAAGTTGTAGGGGAAATAGGCCCAGTCCGAAATTTCAAATAGAAGAGCCAGGCTGTTGACGACAAGAAAAAAGATGTTCAGAGGGCGCTGCAGGCGACTGAGCCAGCGCGTGGGCAGGGGTAGCAGCAGCAAGAAAAAGTAGAGCGCATTGAGCGCACAGATGGCAGAGAGGTCATAGCGGAGGCCGTAGAAGGCCAGCCGTAGAAAACCAGCCTTGCCCAGCCCTTCAAAATGGCTTTGATTGATGAGGGTGAAGCAGAGCCGGCTCAGGAAATACAGCGTCAGCAGGAGCAGTACCTGAAGCAGGGCCCGCCGCAAAGGCGCAAAAAAAATCCTCATGAGAAGCTGCGAAAATAGGCTGCGGCCCACGGCAGGGCATCGGGTATATCCGGCATCACTTCTGGGCTGAAGGCTTTAATATTTTGCCAACGTCAGCACACCGGATGCCGGCCTGAGTATCCCTTATTTTTGCGCCCCTTCGTCATGCGTCCCGTTTTCTTTCGCGAGGTCAACGCGTTCTTTTCCTCCATCATCGGCTACGTGGCAGTTGGCGTCTTTCTGGCTGCCTGCTGGCTCTTTTTGTGGCTCATGCCCGAATCGAATTTTCTCGATTACGGTTATGCTTCTCTGGACAAATTCTTTGAGCTGGCGCCCTTGCTTCTGATGTTGCTTATTCCCGCCGTGACCATGCGCTCCTTCGCGGATGAAGTGCGTTCCGGCACTATCGAATGGCTTTCTACTAAGCCGCTGACGGACCTCCAGATTATCCTCGGAAAATATTTTGCAGCGCTGGCGCTCGTTGTGTTTGCACTGTTGCCCACGCTGATTTACGTCTATTCCATTTCGAACCTCGCCGGTGAGGGTGTGTCGTTGGATAGTGGTGCCATCATCGGTTCTTACATCGGCCTGTTCTTTCTGGCTGCAGGCTTTGCAGCGGTTGGCGTGTTTTGTTCGTCCATCTCCAGCAATCAGGTGGTCAGCTTTCTTGCCGCGCTTTGTGCCTGCTTCCTGCTCTATAGTGGCTTTGAGGCACTCAGTCGTATTCCATCGTTCAGCGGAGGCCTGGATTATTATCTCAGCATGATCGGGATGGAATTTCATTACGGCTCCATCAGTCGTGGCCTGATAGACTCGCGCGACGTGATCTATTTCCTTTCAATCATCGTTCTTTTCATCGCGCTCACCCGCATCTCGCTGGCGCGCAGAGCAGCCTGAGCAGCCGGCATCAACCATGTCCAGTAAAAAGAAAGTTCTGAATCGGCAGGCAGGCATCCGCATGGTAATCGTGCTCGGTGTGTTGATCTGCATCAATATGCTGGCGACGCGCTTCCACACGGGGCTGGACCTTACCCGCGACAAGCGTTTTACGCTGACGCAACCTACCCGCCATATGCTGAAAGACCTGAAGGGTTTTGTGGTGGTGGATGTATTGCTTCAGGGCAAAAATTTTCCGGCGGGATTTCAACGTTTGCAGGAAGCGGTGCGCGAAAGGCTCCAGTCGTTCCGCGATGTTTCCGGTGGCAATGTGGTCTTCCATTTCAGGGATCCTTTTGAAGGAAAAACGGAGAAGGAAAAGAATGATGTCTTCAAAGAACTCGCTGAGAAAGGCGTCAACGCAGTCAATATTCGTCAGAGTGGCGATGATAAGTACAGCGAGCAGATTGCCTTCCCTTATGCCATCGTTCATTACAAGGGAAAGGAGCAGACCGTACGCCTGTTGGAAAGCCATCTGGGCTACTCACCTCTGGAGATTCTAAACTATTCCGAGTCGCAGCTTGAGTACAAGTTTGCCTCAGCTATCAATGCCCTCGAACGGCCGGACAAGCCACGCATCGCCTACCTCATGGGCAATGGCGAAGCTCTTGGCTGGGGCACGTATGATGCCCTGACGACGCTCCAGAGTCTGTATCATCTGGACACCGTGGACCTCACCGCCGGCACGCATATCTCCAACGTGTACGACGTGGCGATTATCTGCAAACCGAGCCAGCCCTTTTCCGATAAAGAAAAGTTTAAGCTGGACCAATATGTGATGCGCGGCGGCCATCTGCTGATGATGCTGGACGGAGCCAATGCTTCGCAGGACAGCCTGAATGGCGAGCAGTTTTTGGCCACAGGCCTTGATTTGAATTTGGATGACCTGCTGTTCAAATGGGGCGTGCGTGTGAACACGAACCTCATCGAAGACCTGCAGAGCAATCCCATTCCGGTAGTGGTAGGCCAGATGGGTGACCAGCCTCAGATTGAATTGCGGCGCTGGTATTACCTGCCGGTGTTCGTTCCTACTTCTCAAAACCCCATTGTGCGGAACATGGATGGCGTGATGAGCATGTATGCTTCTACCATTGATACGGTGGGAGCGCCGGGCATTCATAAGACCATCTTGTTAAGCTCATCAAAGTATAGCCGGCCCACAACCACACCTGCAAGAATCTCGCTCAGCATGCTCCGCTTCCCACCGCGACCGGAGTTGTACAATCATGGGAATTTGGCTACAGCCGTGCTACTCGAAGGCAGGTTTAGCTCTTCTTTCCAGGACCGATTACCCCCTGATTTTTTACAGATTCTTCGCGACTCGGTGAAGATGCCCTACAAACCGGTTGCAGACAGTTCCAATGGTGCCATAATCGTAACCAGTGACGGTGATATCATGCTCAATGGCCTCAATGAAAAGACCGGGCCGGAGGAGATGGGCTACTGGCGCTACACCAACACACGCTACGCCAACAAATCATTTTTCCTGAATTGCCTTGATTACCTCACCGACCCCAACCACATCCTCGAGGCCCGCAACAAAGAACTGCGCCTGCGTCTGCTGGATGCAGGACGAGTGAAATCAGAACGAAGCAAATGGCAGATTATCAATCTCGCCATTCCGCTGGGCATCGTGTTGATTTTTGCCTCTGCCTACATCTTCTTCCGAAAAAGAAAGTATGAGAAGAAGGAGGCCGGCGATGGAAAGCCATCGAAATAGGCCTGCCTGCCGCCCGATAGGACGGAGCGCGACCTGCTTTCATCTTGCTTAAAAGCTGCTTCATGACCAAGACCATTTTATACCTCTCCATTCTCGTCATCCTCGGATTTGGAGTTTGGTTTTTTCTGTTTTCGGATAAGTCGGGTCAGCTCTTTCACTCCTCCGATTCCGCATTCACCATTCGGGACACAGGCTCCATCGGTAAGCTCTTTCTTTCTGATAATGGTAGTGGAGCCAGCGTGCTTGTAGAGCGCACCGACAAGGGCTGGATTGTGAATGGGAAGTATCCGGTGTTGAAGAGCCGGCTGGAAAATTTGCTCAACACATTCCGCGAGCAGCAGGCCCTGCATCCCGCACCGGCAGATATTCGGGAAGGCATCATTCGCAACATTGCCGGCACGGGTGTGAAGGTGGAAGTGTATGACCGCAAAGGCCGAAAGATGCGCGTCTTTTATGTAGGTGGGGAGCTCCAAAATTTTTCCGGAACCAGCATGTTGATGGACGGCTCCGAGCGCCCCTATGTGGTCAATATCCCCGGCTTTGAAGGCTACCTCACACCGCGCTACACGCCCATGCTGCGCTACTGGCGCGACCGACTCATCTTCGGCATTGAGCCGGATCAGATCACCAGCATCAGCGTGAAGAATGTGCAGGAGCCGCTCAATTCTTTTACCCTTACGCAGCAGGATGGCCATATTCAAGTCACCCTTGCTCCTTCAGTAACCATGCCCAATCCTTTGAACACACTTCGGGCCAAGAGTTACCTCAGCCTCTTTCGTCAGGTTTATTCGGAAGGCTTCCTGGAAAATATTCCGGACTTAGACAGTACAGTAGCCGCCATGCCACCGCTCGGCAGCATCAGTGTGGATGGCAAGAATGGCTATCATGCATCGGCGATGCTTTACTATTTCCCGCTCAATCCGCAGGCAGCGGCGCAGGCTCCGAAAACCGGTGACCTTTCAGATCTGTTCAGCACCGATCGCTTTTTTGCAGTGATCAATGGCGGTGCCGATACCGTCACGGTGCCCTTCGGCCCTTTTGAAAAAATCTTTCGGCGCGGCTATGAATTTTTTCAGCAGGATCAACAGCCGGAAGGCGTGAATGTGCAAGCCATGCCTACCGGTCAGCATTAAGTTTTGTCAATAGGTGCTCATGTCTCAGCCCCCCGATACGCTTCGCGAATGGTGTAATGGCACCTGGCTGACGCCGCCCACGACGCAGCCGATTGAAGAGCTGGCAACTGACAACCGACACATCAATGACCCGGCAGTTACTGCATTCTTCGCACTGTCCACACAGCGTCGCGATGGGCATCAGTTTATTCCGGCAACCTATGAGTTGGGTGTGCGGCTTTTCATCGTTAGTGGGCCCGTAGATATCACTGCTTTTCCCGGAGCAGGCTTCATCCAGGTAAAGGACACGCTCGCCGCACTACAACAGATTGCTGCCGCCAATCGCAGTCTTTTTGATAAACCTGTCATCGGCATCACCGGCTCGAATGGAAAGACTGTAGTGAAGGAGTGGCTCTATGCCACACTGAGTGAAGAGCGCCGCGTGTTGCGGAGTCCGAGGAGTTATAATTCACAAATTGGTGTGGCCCTCTCGGCCTGGCTGATAGATCGAGAGGATGAATTGGCCATTCTGGAAGCAGGCATTTCACAGCCGGGTGAAATGGAAAACCTGGAGCGTATCATCCGCCCCGACATTGGCATTTTCACCAACATTGGCGAGGCGCACAGCGAAGGTTTTCTGAGCCTTAGGCAAAAGGTTGCAGAGAAGCTGAAGCTCTTTGTGCATACGCCCGTGATCATCTATTGCCGCGACTATGTGGCCCTGCACGAAGCCATGCTGCAGCTCCATTCGCAGACCAAAGAAGGAATGCAACGGAGGCTGTTTAGTTGGTCGCTGAAAGGCGATGCGGAGTTACTCGTCACCGCACACAAGCCGGAGGGAAAAGGCACCCGCATCATAGCGCGCTATGCGGAAAAGGAGCGAAGCATTTTTATTCCATTCAGTGATGCGGCTTCGCTGGAAAATGCCATTCATGTATGGTGTGCGCTGCTGCAGATAGGTCTCAGCGATGCGCAGATCGCGCAAAAGATGAGCAACCTGCAAGCGGTGGAGATGCGCCTGCAAACACACCGCGGCATCAATGGCTGCAGCATCATTAACGATGCTTACAATTCCGACCTCACCTCGCTGGCGGTATCGCTGGATTTGCTGGAGAGCCAGCGCCCTTACAAGCGCCGTACCCTAATCCTATCGGACATGCTACAAATGGGCAAGCCCGATGGTGAGCTGTACGAGGAAGTGGCAGCCATGATTGCCCGCCGGCATATCAGCAGATTTATTGGCATTGGCCCGGCCTTATGGCGCAGCAAACCCATTTTTCGTGAGCAGACAGGCCTACGCAGCATTTTTTTCAAGAGCACGGAATCCTTCCTGAAGACCTTTCACCGGATTTCCTTTGAAGATGAAGCCATCCTGCTGAAAGGCGCGCGCCGCTTTGCTTTTGAACAGATAGATGCACTGCTGAAAGAAGAGGTTCATAAGACGGTGCTTTCGATTAACCTCACGGCGACGACCTCTAATCTCGCAGCTTTTCGTGAGCGCATTGGCAAGGGGACGAAGCTGATGGCAATGGTGAAAGCCTTTTCCTACGGCAGCGGCAGCCATGAGATCGCATCGGCCTTGCAATTTGCCGGTGCCGACTATTTGGCCGTAGCCTACACAGATGAAGGCATTGTACTGCGCAAAGGCGGCATCACATTACCCATCATGGTGATGAGCCCGGAGGCTTCGGCCTTCGACCGGATGATCGCCTGGAAGCTGGAACCGGAGATTTTTAATCTGCGCTCGCTGAAGGCTTTCGTGAAGATTGCAGAGGCTTTGCAGGTTAACTCCTATCCCATCCACATCAAGCTCGACACAGGCATGCACCGACTGGGTTTTGCCTACGACGAACTTCCTGCACTCGTGGCAGAGTTGAAGGCTCACCCTCAGTTGCGCGTGGCCTCCATCTTCTCGCATCTGGCAGCCTCAGAGGATGCTACGATGGACGACTTTACTGCCCAACAGGGAGCGCTTTTTCAGAAAGGCTGCACATTCCTCATGGAGGCCCTTGGCTATGCGCCGATTCGCCATCTCTGCAATACTTCCGGCATTTTACGCCATCCCGAATTGCATTTTGATATGGTGCGCTTGGGGCTGGGCCTTTATGGCATTGATGGCACCGGTGTGGTGGGCAATGAACTCCGCCAGATTGGAACGCTGCGAACCGTCATTGCACAAATCAAAGAGCTGCCGGCAGGGGAGGGCATTGGCTATGGCCATAGCGATGCGAGTGCTGTGAATCGCAGGATTGCGACCATTTCGATTGGCTATGCAGATGGTTATCCGCGAGCCTTGGGACATGGCCGCGCATCGGTATTGATTCATGGGAAAGCCGCGCCCATTGTGGGTGTCGTCTGCATGGATATGTGCATGGTGGACATCTCGCAAATCCCCGAAGCTCAGGAAGGCGATGAGGTAATTGTGTTTGGGCCGGAACTGCCCCTGACGCAGCTCGCAGCCTGGGGAGACACCATCCCGTACGAAATCATGACGGGCATTTCACAGCGGGTGAAGCGTGTGTTTGTAACCGAGTAGGCAGCCTTATTTTTCGCAGGCTGAGCAAGACGTATCAATGCCTACAGCCATTTTTTTAGGGAAAGGATTTTGACCCGTTGCATTGCCTGCGCACTTCGCCGAAGCAGGTAGTTTTACCCCACTCAAGAAATTTTTTAGTGAAAAAACTTGCTACTCTTCTGTGCCTGATAATGCCGCTTTTTGCGGCAGCACAGCCCGCCGGCTACTATGATAATGCCTACGGCAAAACAGGTGAAGACCTGCGCCGCGCCCTTTATGACATCATCAAAGGGCATACGCAGCTTAGCTATACCCCCGGCCTTTGGAACGCCTACTACACGACCGATAAGAAGCCCAATGGCAAGCTCGCTTCTATCTATTCGGATGTGCCCGGTGGCACTCCTCCTTACGAATTCAACCTCGGCACCGACCAGTGTAGCGGCAGTACGCCGAATGCAGAAGATGGCTGCTACAACCGCGAGCACCTGTGGCCTCAGAGCAAGTTTGGCAGCAACTATCCGATGTACACCGACCTCTGGCTTGTGTATCCTACAGACTCAAAAGTGAACAGCCAGCGCGGCGACTGGCCCTACGGGATCGTCACCAGCCCTACCTGGACCAGCCGCAACGGCTCGAAGCTTGGCCCGAACACCTATCCGGGTGCACCGGCCTCCACGGCCTTCGAACCGATTGATTCATTCAAGGGCGACATCGCCAGAAGCTACTTCTATATCACCACCCGCTACTACGGCGACAGCAGCTCATTTGTGGACTGGCAGATGGCTACAAAAAGTACCCTGCAACCCTGGGCCATACAGATGCTGCTGGAATGGCATCACCTCGATCCCGTTAGTGCGAAAGAGCAGGTGCGGAATGATGCTGCCGAGGCTTTACAACACAATCGCAACCCCTTCATAGATGTGCCGCAGTTTGCTGATTGCATTTGGGCCGGAAACTGCGCGGGCCTTGGCATTTCGCCTTCCCAACAAGTGGCAGCAAGGGTTCGCTGCTTCCCTAATCCTGCTCATGCGTCGGTGCAGATAGACTGGCAGATGCTGGCTCCTGATGAGGTGTTGGCCGTGGATGTCATGAACGGTTTGGGGGCGAAGGTTTTTCATCAGGCACCCTCCGGGAAATCATTACAAATCCAAGTGACGAACTGGCCGCGCGGCTTCTATTGGTTGCGCGTACAGACGAAGCAGGGTACCGGTTTCAAGAAGCTGGTGCTGGAATGATGAGGCTTTTTAAAGTGGCTTTTCAGAAAGCCCTCGACCTGCCTTCCTACTTTTGAACGATGCGCTTCCGACTCGTTCTCATTCTCACTTTTCTTATTGGCGCCTGTAGCTACGCGCAGCCGGACAATCACAAAACAGGCTATTCAGCAGAGTACCTCAAAGCCCGAAAACACTGGGTGGACAGCGTCTATCAGCACCTGAACGAAGATGAACGAATCGGTCAGCTATTCATGGTGGCGGCCTACAGTGGCGGCAAGAATCGGAACGATGAAAAAATCGAAAACCTGATTCAAAAGCATCAGATCGGCGGGCTCATTTTCATGCAGGGCGGTCCCGTGCGGCAGGCGATGCTCACGAATCGCTTTCAGGCAATGGCACAGGTACCGCTGCTCATTGGTATGGATGCAGAGTGGGGCCTGGGCATGCGGCTGGATAGTGTCACCAACCTGCCGAAACAAATGACTTTGGGTGCCACGCGCGATACCGGAGCTGCCTATGCGATGGGGCTGTTGGCAGCGTATCAATGTAGGCGGATGGGCGTTCATGTCAATTTCGCACCGGTGGTGGATGTAAATAATAACCCTGCCAATCCGGTCATTAATGCACGCTCTTTTGGCGAGGATAAAGAACGAGTGGCTGAGATGGGCATGGCCTATATGCGGGGCATGCAGGATCGGGGCATCATTGCCTGTGCCAAGCATTTTCCGGGCCATGGCGACGTCACCGTGGATTCCCACAAAGATCTTCCCCTGATTACGAAGAGCAAGGCAGAACTGGAGCATCTCGAGCTATATCCGTTTCGAAAAATGATTGCTGCCGGCGTGAAAAGCATCATGGTAGCCCATCTGGAAGTGCCGGCCCTTGAGCCTGCGGCGCGTACGCCCACGACGCTTTCGCGTAAAGTGGTGACGGAACTTCTGCGCCGCCAGATGGGTTTTCAGGGATTGATCTTTACCGATGCCCTCGACATGAAAGGCGTTGCCAAATACTACGCACCCGGAGAGGTGGATTTGCGTGCCTTCCTTGCCGGAAATGACGTGCTTCTTTTCTCTCAGGATGTGCCGACTGCCATTGCAAAAATCAAAGCAGCATTGCATAGCGGGCGAGCTACTCAGCAGGACCTGGCAGAGCGTGTTGGAAAAATCCTTGCTGCGAAGTATGATGCCGGCCTGGCACAATTCAAGCCCATTCCCGTTGAGAACATCACGGAGCAGCTCAACCAGTTTACTCCACTGCTCAATCGCAAGGTTGCAGCATTGGCTCTGACCCTCGTTCGCGACAAGGAGCATCTGACTCCCCTGCAGAAGAATCAGCGCGTTCTTTTCATAGACCTCAACGGAGTCGAACGCCCTGCCTCCGAAACGGCAGAATTGAAGTCTGCGGTGGCTTCGCTACAATATCTGTATGTGCCCGAAGATGGCAGCACAGCAGAAGCAGCCCGGCTTATGACGCAGAAAGGTTGGGACCGTATTGTGGTGGTAGCACGAGGGCTGAGCTTTTATCCAGGTAAGAGTTATGGATTAAGTGACGAGGTGCTCCAATTCCTGGCGAAGGCATCACAAAAACCTAATGTGGTGGCCGCTGTGATGGGGAACGCCTATGCGTTGAAATATGTCTGCGTTGCGGGCACGTTGGTTTGCGGCTTTGAAGACAATGAATGGACGAACGCTGCGTTCGTGAACTGGCTGGTAGGAAAGGAAAAGGCTCCGGGGCATCTTCCTGTAACGCCGCCCTGCCTTCAATAATGACTCGAACATCTGTTCTCCATCCTTCGGATCGCGTGATCCGGATGGCTACTCTTAATGATTTTTCCGGCTTATGCGAATCGTTTTCTGGCTTTTGATTTTACTGCTAATAGCACCTTGTGTGAAGGCACAGATTGTTGTCAGCTATCCGGATGAACCCGGTCTGAGCGCGACGCATTCCGTGCCGGGAAGGCTAAAGCCGATGCATTCGCTTGCCGACGCAGATGTGGTGGACACGGCTGTGCTGACCCTTGCCGACAGCCTTGTGGAGGACGCGATTCGTCAGGCGGCCTTCCCGGGCTGCAGGGTGTTTGCGGCGCATGACGGGTACGTTTTTTACGATAAAGCCTTCGGCTATTTCACTTATGAAAAGCAGCACCCCGTAAGCCTTTCGACGATCTATGATCTCGCTTCGTTGACGAAGGTTGTCAGCACTACGCTTGCCGTCATGCACCTCAGCGAAAAGGGGCAGATTGATATTGATAAGACGCTGGGCGATTACCTCCCCATCACAAAAGGAACGGACAAGGACACGATTCATTTGCGCGACCTGCTGCTGCATCAGGCAGGCCTCAAAGCCTGGATTCCCTTTTACAAAACGCTGCTCGATTCTGCCGGCAATCTGATAGATTCATTCGTCAGCACTGCCTATAGTAGCCGCTTCTGCATTCCGGTGGCAAAGGACCTTTTTCTAAGAGAAGATTACCGCGATACTGTGTGGAAAATGATTCTGACAAGCCCGCTGGAAAACAAGGGGCGCTACGTCTATTCTGACCTCGACTACTACTTCCTGGCTGCGGTAGTGGAGCAGGTGACGGGCAAGCCGCTGAATCGTTATGTGATGGAGCAGTTTTACCATCCGATGGGGCTAAAAAATATCGGCTATCTGCCGCTGGGCTTCGCCACTACCGATGAAATTGCACCAACCGAAGACGACAAAATTTTCCGGCATCAGGTGTTGCAAGGTTACGTGCACGATCCGGGTGCGGCCATGTTTGGCGGTGTGGCCGGCCACGCAGGTGTTTTCGCCACAGCCGGTGATGTAGCTTCCATTTTTCAGATGTTGCTGGCAGGAGGAAAATGGCATGGGCGCCGATATTTCAAAGCGCAGACGATCCGGCATTTTACCGCTTACCAAACCATGCTTTCCCGCCGTGGGCTTGGGTTCGACAAGCCTTTGGCCGATGCGGAAGTAGCAGGGCCGGCGGGCACACATTGCAGTGGATTCGCCTTCGGACATCAGGGCTTTACGGGCACCTGCGCCTGGGCTGATCCGGGTACGGGAATCGTGTTTGTTTTTCTTTCCAACCGCGTCTTTCCAAGTGCTGATAACAAGCTCATCAATCATCTTGACACGCGCACGAAACTTCAGGACCTGATGTACGAGGCGCTTGGCATTCAGAAGAACACCACGCGTGCCCAGTTGAAGCAGTTACAGCTTGCAGAAGAAGCTGCCCGAACAGGTGTACAGTAGCCGTTCCGTGCTTCCTTTTCAGTCTCCGGACTTCAGAATTTGTGTTGCCTGAGGCAGCTTAGCCTGTTCCTGAACCTGCATGGAATAATATCCGGAAGGCAATGATGAAAGGTCAATGGCGCTACGCGAAAAGCCCGCAGAAAAGTGATCTTGCAACATCACAACGCCATTCATATTGACGAATGAAATTGTGAGCGGCTCTGTGGCCGGATGCACAAGCGACACAACGATAAAGCTCTGCGCCGGATTGGGAAAAACAGTTGCGATGGGTGTGGAAATAGGTTGATGTAGTCGGCTGAAGTCAACTGCCTCCTGATGGGCAAGTGCAAAGGCGGTAGCAGAGGATGGCGCGTCACCACCCGTGAATTCAGGCGGCCCCGACACCCGTTCAAAAGACGAGGGTTCCTGAGCATAGCTCCCGGGAGCCAGCATCAGTGCGAGCGAGCAGACAATAATGGGAAGAGAGCGGAACATGGTTCATGCAATTTTTCCCGCAAGGCGAAAAACCGATGCCGCTGTGTGCGAAAGCTCTGTTAGAGTAGGTAGGAGGCAAAATTTTGCGAAGGCCATTCGAAGCCGCAGTCGGCACAACCGTTCCTTATTTCACCACGCTCAACTTCCTAATCACCACGCCATAGCTCCCATGCACACGAATCATGTAGAGGCCGGCGGGCACGGAATGCAGGTCGAGTTGCAGGCGGTTACCGGCCTTTTCAGGCGCATCCTGTGTCGCGATTTGCTTGCCGGTAAGGTCCAGAAGCTCTACGCTGCTGAGGGTTTGATTGCCGGCCTCGATTACCACCGCATCGTGGGCAGGGTTGGGGAAAATTTGTAGCTGTGATGCGCGCGTTTCGCTCGTTGCGAGGGAGGTGCCTACATATATATTGTCCAGATTGACAGAGCCACCGAGGTCCGAGATGTAGTTGAATTTGAGCATCACAGGGTCGCCGGAGCCTGCCAGAGCGGAAAGATTCAGCGTCACCTGACGCCAGTTGGAATCTGCAGGCGTGAGGAAGAGGTCGTCGTAATTGAGCGGGTTCAGGATGGGGTTGGCAAACGTGGAGAGGTCGGCACCGCCCTTGCGAAACAGGCTTGTGTAGTGGGCGCCACAGTCCCTGGAGGCAAGA